>CANGCK010000039.1 GCA_947452295.1 Sphingobacteriia bacterium | reverse complement strand
GCTCCCCCTTCTGGACTTGAACCAGAGACCCTCTGATTAACAGTCAGATGCTCTAACCAACTGAGCTAAGGAGGAGTATTTCCCTTGCGGGTTGCAAAAATAAGGGATTCCTCTTTTCTACAAAAAAAAATAAACTAAAAATTAAAAAAACTTGTGGCTGGTATGCCAACAAATACCCCATCCACCTCAATTTTTACCGGATAAGTCTTCAAATAATAACCCTCTCCGCTTGTATTCCTGCCATTTTGCAGGCTAAACTTATACCGGTGTAAGGGGCAAACCACGTTTCCCAATGCATCTATACTGCCATTGGCCATTATTCCGCCCGCATGCGGACATTTATGCGCACAGGCAAAAAGTTGATCCTGGTGTTTGGCCAATGTAATGGTTTTTGAACCGGCTGTTAAAACGCTTAAATGATTGGGTTGCCAGCTAATCTCGGCTTCACTTTCGGCAACTTTAATCCAATCAATTTTTTTATCTAACATGCTTTTTACCTCTTTTTTATTCGAAATCCTGCGCTTAATGAGTAATTACCTATTAATACAGCATGGTTTTGTACGGATAGCGTACCTGGTACATATCCCTTACTCTTTGAAGAATTAACTCTCTCAAAGCATCCATGTTCTTTCTTTCTAATGCCGATATAAATACACAGTTGTGATTGGTTAATTGCTCCCACTTCTCCTTCAAATCATGTAAAATCTCCTGTTTAACCGAAGATTCTAACCACTCATCAAAGGTTTTTTCTTCGTACAAATCCATTTTATTGAAAATGGTAAGTATTGGCTTTTCAAAAGCTTTTAGTTCCTGCAGGGTTTTATTTACTACCCCAATTTGATCTTCGTATTGCGCGTGCGAAATATCTACCACGTGCAGTAAAATATCGGCTTCCCTAACTTCATCTAGGGTACTTTTAAAACTTTCCACCAGGTGATGGGGTAGTTTACGAATAAATCCAACGGTATCGCTCAATAAAAATGGGGTGTTTTCAAAAACTACTTTGCGGGTGGTAGTGTCTAGGGTAGCAAATAATTTGTTTTCGGCAAACACTTCACTCTTGCTCAACACCGTCATCAGCGTACTTTTCCCCACATTGGTATAGCCTACTAAAGCAACCCGAATCAGTTCGCCACGTTCTTTACGTTGGGTAAAAGCCTGCTTATCAATTTCACTTAATCTTTTACGTAGGAGGGATATTTTGTCTTTCACAATACGTCGGTCGGTCTCAATTTCTGTTTCACCGGGTCCTCTGGTTCCGATACCGCCACCCTGGCGCTCTAAGTGCTTCCACATACCTTTTAATCGAGGGAGTAAGTATTGGTATTGTGCCAATTCTACCTGCACTTTAGCTTGTGCGGTGCGGGCTCTGCGGGCAAAAATATCTAAGATCAAATCGCTTCGGTCGATGGTTTTTACCTTCAGCTCTTTTTCAATATTAGCAATTTGAGAACCGGTCAATTCATCATCAAAAATAACTAATTGAATATTTCTACCGCTTAAGTATTGGGCAATTTCTTCCAGCTTTCCTTTACCAACAAATGTTCTGCTATCGGGGTGCGCCAAGCGTTGCGTAAAACGTTTTACGGCAATGGCACCTGCTGTTTCAGATAAAAACGCCAATTCATCTAAATATTCTTCTGCCTGC
This sequence comes from Sphingobacteriia bacterium, assembly GCA_947452295.1. GTDB lineage: Bacteria > Bacteroidota > Bacteroidia > Chitinophagales > Chitinophagaceae > Sediminibacterium. Next base: position 29,709 of record CANGCK010000039.1, on the reverse strand, counting down.
TCTACCGTTTGGTCTTTCGTAATAACGCCAACCAAAATGCACTGCTCTTCTTTAGCTATGAGTTGTTTTTTCTCAATCAATGGTTCAATTTTTACAAAGTTAACCTTTTTCAAAAGGTATAAACATAAAAAAGCCTCTCTGCGTACAAAGAGGCTATACTATAGATATTCTTTTAATTATAATCCGCTAATACCAATTCCAATACTATATCTGTTCATATTTGCACCCATTCCATCGCGCAAAACACCGGTTATTGTGTAGCTTCCTTGTAAATAAATAATGCCATAACCCACTCTTCCAGTAAGTGCTATAGTAGTGCCATTGAAGAATTTTTTACTCACTTCTTTTTCAATGGTTGAAGTACCAGAAAGCGATTGATCGTATTTGTTTACAAAATTCTTTCCTTTGCTATACGCTTTTAAGAGGGTACCTACTTTTGCACCTATGGCTAATTTCCAAGATTTATTTACGTTAGAGGGATTAGAGAAATAACGCAATTCTGCTGGTATTTCAAGAAAAATATTGGTTACTTTAAACTTCTTGAAATGATCTGCACTGTCTGCAAGAGTAAAAGGTAATTTTGCCGCTGTTGATACAATATCTACATTGGTTTTGTTGAAAAACATATTGCTGCTACCTATACCTGCTCCAAAACCCAAACTCATTTTAGGATTATTTTTAAATGGTTTATCGAGCATAAAATACAGGTTAAAATGTCTGCTAAAACCACCGGTACGAACACTGTCGGGTTTACCACTCCAGCCATCTACACCATACTGAATCATAAAATGATCTTTGGTTCTATTGCCAAAATCTACTTTTTTCTTTTCTGTTTGAGCAGATACACTTACTCCAATAAAAAGGGCTACTAAAAAAAATAATTGTTTTTTCATTTTCTGTTATTTGCAAGCTCTATGCACTTGTGGTGGCAAAAATAGTTGAATTGCCATCAATTTTTTGGTTAAAAATTAGCCAAAATAACTTCTTTTTATGTTCACATCGTTGTTTTTAATCTAGAAACGCCCAATATTTTTTATATTTACCATTTATTCGTCTTTTATTTTATTACTTTTTTACTTTTGAATTTTAAACGTCAGATGAAATAGCCTCATATATATTTTGGTTGGTATACTAATCATTATTATGGCTATTTTATTAATTTTTTACTTTTGAATTTTTACTTTTGAATTTTAGCGAATTAGGTTTAAACGAGCGTTTATTAGAGGGGATTGATGCAATGGGCTATCAAACTGCAACGCCGGTTCAAGAACAAGTAATAAAACCCATTTTAGCAGGTAGAGATATCATCGCCTCTGCACAAACAGGTACGGGTAAAACGGCCGCTTTTTTACTCCCTATCATTCATAAAATGCTTACTACTAAGCATCCTGCTAATTTTATTAACGCATTAATTATTGTCCCCACCCGCGAATTGGCCATTCAAATTGCCGAAACCATGGAAGGATTGGGCTATTTTACCGATATAAGCTGTATGGCTGTGTATGGAGGTGGAGATGGCAATTCTTTTGTAACAGAAAAAAAAGCATTGAGTAGTGGGGTAGATATGGTGGTTTGTACCCCTGGTCGGATGATTGCGCACCTTAACATGGGTTATGTAAAAATGAACCAGGTAAACTATTTGGTGCTTGACGAAGCAGATAGAATGCTAGATATGGGTTTTAACGATGATATACAGAAAATCATCTCTTTTCTCCCCAAACAGCGCCAGAACCTTCTTTTTTCGGCTACTATGCCACATAAAATGCGCGACTTGGCGCGTAAATTATTACAAAACCCTGTTGAAATAAATATTGCAGTATCTAAACCTCCAGAGCAAATTAAGCAAGAAGCCATGGTGGTATATGAGCCACAAAAAATTCCGCTCATCAAATACATTCTTCAACACAAAGAATATACCCGTGTAATTATTTTCTGCTCTAAGAAACAACAGGTTAAACAGTTGGCCGCCGAACTAAAACGCGCTAAATTTTTAATAGAAGAAATTCATTCTGATTTGCTGCAAGATAAACGTGAGCAAGTGCTGCAAGATTTTAGAAACAAAAAATTAAAAATATTAGTAGCTACCGATATATTAAGTAGAGGCATTGATATAGAAGAAATTGAACTGGTTATTAACTACGATGTTCCGAATGATGGGGAAGATTATATTCATCGCATAGGTAGAACTGCACGCGCAGCAAGTACAGGTACAGCCATTACATTTATCAGTGAAGCCGAGCAAAATAAGTTTGCCGCTATTGAAACCCTATTAGAAATGCCGGTAGAAAAGATGCCCATACCTGAAGCGTTTGGCCCTACGCCCGTATACGCACCCCGCACCAACAGAGGCTATAATACGCGCAGAGGCGGTGGTAGAAGCTGGCATAAAAAAAGATAACTTACTGTGCAATACATTGTATGCTTAAAGGAGCCCCTACCCTAATTTTTTAACCCGAATCGGCTAATACACCAGTGTGTATAATCCTATTAAACACCACTATTTCATTAAAATCTCCTCGGTTGTAGGCATATAAAATTTTGCCATTGGCCGATAAGTAAATATCAGCTGCACTATTTTGTAAATTGCTATTAGCAGTCGTCATAAGAATATCTTGCACCAACAACATTTTTCATTGGGTGATTGTGTTGTTGAATGAACATGCACTTTTTCCTGACGGTTTTTGTTTTATTAAGTATGCAATTTTTTAAATAGGCATATTTATGCAATGTTTTTACAAGTTTACATTATATCAAGGATAATAGCTTGCTTTTCTTCCCTTCTTTAAGTGCGATAGGCAGCAATTTTTTACTATGCATCAATCTACTCCCTTACAATTATTTTTAGCAGAAGTGGGCCAAATTGCTCGCTTTGCAGGGAAGTTTTTACTTCAATGGTTTAAGCCTCGTTACGAGTTTGCTGAATTTATTCGGCAGTGTTTTATTATTGGCTATCAATCACTGCCATTAGTAGGATTAACGGGTTTTATTATGGGCCTTGTACTTACGCTACAATTAAGGCCTTCTATGGTTGATTATGGAGTAGAATCTCAGCTGCCTGCAATTGTTGGTATTGCTATTGTGCGAGAAATTGGTCCGGTTATTACAGCCTTAATATTTGCCGGTAAAATTGGATCTAGAATTGGTGCCGAATTGGGCTCTATGAAAGTTACCGAACAAATTGATGCAATGGAAGTAAGTGGCACCAACCCTTTTAAATACCTGGTGGTAACAAGGGTGTTGGCTGCTATTTGTATGTTGCCGGTATTGGCTATATTAAGTGATGCCATTTCATTATATGGTGCTTACTTGGGTGTTAACATAAAAGGCAGTACCAGTTTCCGATTGTTTTGGATGTTAGTAGTAGATAACCTTGCATTTAATGACGTACTACCTGCATTTATTAAAACTTTTTTCTTTGGCTTTGCTGTTGGGGTTATAGGATGTTATAAAGGATACAATAGTAAAAAAGGTACGGAAGGCGTAGGTCAAAGTGCAAATTCTGCAGTAGTAATTTCATCTGTAGTAATTTTTATCATTGATTTACTGGCAGTGCAAATCACCGATTTTTTAGGCTTCAACTAAATTTATTGAATGATGCAACAAGAATCTGTTATGACCATTGCACATCTCTATAAATCTTTTGGGAACAACCATGTTTTGATCGATTTTAATTTGAATTTATTTAAAGGAGAAAATGTAGTTGTATTGGGTCGATCGGGTTCCGGAAAATCAGTACTCATTAAATGTATAATTGGTTTATTAAAACCCGATAAAGGAGATATTGTAGTGTTTAATGAATCTATTGGGAAGATGGGTGAAGTTGAATTGGATAAAGTGAGAGCCAGGGTTGGATTTTTATTTCAAAGTAATGCCCTTTACGATTCTATGACTGTACGCCAAAATTTAGAGTTTCCATTAAGGCGGCACTGGCTAGCAGTTACCCAGGATGCCGTTAATAAAATGGTGATGGAAGCTTTGGAAGATGTTGGCTTAGCGCATACCATTGAAATGATGCCTGTTGAATTATCTGGAGGTATGCGAAAAAGAATTGCATTGGCCAGAACCCTTATTTTAAAGCCCGATATTATTTTGTATGATGAACCCACTACCGGCTTAGATTCCATTACCGGCAATGAAATCATTAGTTTAATGATTGACATACAAAAAAAATACAACACATCGGCACTCATCATTTCGCACGATATGAATTGCGTTAGGCGCGCCAGCGATAGAGTAGTGGTATTGTATGAGGGAACGTGCTATGCAGCAGGTACTTATGCCGATCTGCTGCTGAATGAAGACCCCAAAGTGAAACAATTTTTTGAACAAGCTATTAAATAATTCACTACATGATAAAAGAATCGATCAACAATATAAAACTCGGTGCTTTTGTACTTGCTGGACTAATTTTCATTATTTTATTGTTGTATTTAATCGGAAAAAATCAGCATTTATTTGGCGCATCCTTTATCTTAAAAGTACGCGTAGATAATGTACAGGGTTTAAGACCCGGAAACAATGTACGTTATGCCGGAATTGATGTAGGCACTGTAAAAAAGCTAAATATTATCAATGACCAAATGATTGAAATTGAAATGGTAATCGACCAAAAAGTTCAATCCATCATCAAAAAAAATGCTACCGTATCTATTAAAACAGATGGTTTAGTTGGTAATAAAGTGCTTGAAATTGTTGGTGCTAAAATACCTGCTTTGCCGGTGAAAAATGGCGATTTACTGACCCCTAAAAAGTCCATAGATACCGATGAAATGTTGCGTACACTTAGTAAAACCAATAATGATTTAGCATTTATCACCGATAATTTAAAAATCACCGTTACTCGCATCAATAATAGTAAAGCATTGTGGAACTTGTTAAATGATGAAACCATTCCACAACATGTAAAACAATCGGCAAAAAACATTCAAGACATCACCAATAAAGCCAATAATATGGCTAATCACTTGCAAATAATGGTGCAAAACATTCAATCGGGCAAGGGTACACTCGGTAAAATCATTGCAGACACTGTTATTGCAGCTAACCTTAATTCCACCATTCTATCCATTCAATTAATCAGCAAACATGCCGATTCATTAACCCAACAATTAAGCAGAACAATACAAGGCATAGAAAAAAGTATAATAAACGGACCAGGTGCCATACATGCATTATTCAATGACACAGTCTTTAGTAACCATATCAATAATAGTCTTCAAAATATTCAAAATGGCACCGATGGTTTTAACCAGAATATGGAAGCACTAAAACACAATTTCTTATTTAGAGGGTATTTTAATAAACTCGAAAAAGAAAAACGAAAGCTAAATAAGTAAATATCAGTCAAACACATTAAAAATAAGTAATATAAAATAAGGATTTTAGCGCTTTTATTCATATTTTAACTAATATTTCGGACAATAACCTGCTATTTGATTTCGTTTATACACAGACTGTTAATAACTTTGCAATCTATCTAAAATCCAATTGAGCGCATGAAGAAGAGTGTAGTATTAGTGTTAAGTCTGTTATTTGTTACTTTACAATCTTATAATACCACTCCTACATTTTTAAAAAATGAATTAGCGGAGAGCGCATCTATCCTTTCAGAAAAGTTCAGTATAGATGAGCAAGCGGTATTAATGGCATTAACAGGATTTGAAAAATTAAAAAATCAGGGTTTAGTCAACAACGAGCGTTATTTAACGATTGTAGATTTTAGCAAACCCAGTAATGAAGAGCGTTTATACATAATAGATATGTATAATAAAGAAATGGCTATTCAAACCTATGTAGCACATGGGCGTAAATCAGGAACTTTATTTGCTACGCATTTCTCTAATAAGCAATCATCTAACCAAAGTAGTTTAGGATTTTATGTTACCGGCAATACCTATTTTGGAAAACATGGTAAATCATTAGAATTATTGGGTGTAGAACCTGGTATTAACGACAATGCTAAACAACGCGCAATTGTATTACATGGCGCCAATTATGTTAGCAATAGTTTTATAAAAAGTTCGGGCTACTTAGGTAGAAGCCAGGGCTGTCCGGCAGTTCCCAACAACCAAATTGAAGATATAATAGACATTATAAAGGGTGAATCTTGCTTTTTTATTTATGCACCAAGTAAGAGCTATTTTAGCAGATCGAGGCTTGTAAATATAGAATCTGCAGCATAATTGAGTGAAAATACCCTTTTTAATGGAATGATGTATGTTCAGTACAGCTTAAAAAAAAGCTAAAATCGGCTCATTTTCAAATTACTTTAAAACATAATTGTATTATTACAATTATTCAGCAAGATTTTCGTTAAATAATTGTTTGTATACAAAATCACACCAATTAACAGGCTTAATGAACTTATTTACTCGTTTATTGATATTGATGCTTACAATAGGCCTTGTAAATAATCCGCTATTGGCACAAAACAACCCGCTTTCTTTAGGGAATAGGTGGACCATGTTTGGCATCAATAGAATGCATTTTCAAGATTTCTCCATGTCGGTTCCAGCAAAAGACACCTGTTGTAAAACTGGTCTTTCGTTTTTAGATAGGGCAACAGTTACTTTAGGTGGATTAAGTTTTTACAGTAATTTATCGAAAGTATTTGCCGTTAGTGCCGATTTGGGTATTGCTTATGGATATGCATCAACAAAACTAACCGATACAGCAATTAATTTGAACAATAAAAAACTTAATTGGTCGCAAACCCTTCGAACAGATTTTTATATAAATTTTGGAGCAGAAAAATTTCAATTACAACCTTACCTTTTTGGTGGTGTACATGCAACATATTTTAAAGAACAGTTTAATACTACAATACCTGCTGGAGTAGGGTTCCGGTATTTTGTTGGAAATGAAACGGGTATGATAACCGCACAATATGGTTATGGGCTCGCTTTTTCTGAAAACGTAAATAAAAATGCCATTGCATCAGTTGGTCTTTATTTAAACATAGGTAAACGCAGCGATAAAGCCAGTAAATTAAAAAGCAAGAATAGCGCACAAGAATGGCCGAAGCCAGAAAAATCATCCAATAATAAAGTGCAACAACCCAGTCAAGTAATCAACAATCCAACCAAAAAAGTTGCGCCACCACCACCACCTACTGTATCAAAAAAAGAAACCACAAAAGAAAACACATCATTCAAAGGACTGGAAATTAAAAATACATTGCCCCCACCTCCTAAAGTGATCACAATAGAAGCGGATAAAGATAAAGACGGAGTGGTTGATTCAAAAGACAAATGCCCCACCGTTCCGGGTTTATTAAGCAACAATGGTTGCCCTGTAGATGCGCCGGTTACTAAAGTAGAGTCATTGGATGCAGATGTTATTCAAAAGAAAATTCTTTTCTCAAAAGACACTACTATTTTTGTGATTCATTTCGATTCATACAAATATGACTTAAACGTTTCTTTTAAAATATTAATGCGGTTAAAAGATTCGTTAATGTCTAATCCGAAATACCATTGCATTATAACAGGACATACGGATAAAGAAGGTGATGAAAGCTTTAATAATAAGCTGTCAGAAATGCGCGCTCAAATGGTAAACACCTATTTAAGTAGTTATTATATAGAACCTTCAAGAATTACTGTTTTATCAGTTGGAAATAAACAACCAGCAAATTCATCTACTAGTCAGGAAATGGCATGGATGAACAGAAGAGTTGAAGTAAAAGTATTTAAGCCGAATAAAAAGTAGCGATGTAAAATAGCAATGAAAAAATTAATATTCTATATCCCCCTTCTACTTATTTTTTTTATTAGCTGTAAAAAAGACGGTCCAACGCAAGTTCCAGAAGCTCCCTTTTTACTGAAGGGAGAAATGTCTGCAATATATCCATATTATAATGAGGTAAGAGCTGAAGTAAACTTATATTGGAATGATACTTCTGCAACCGAAAATGGTTTTAAAATAGAAAGAAAATCAGACACTTCGGGTTTTATTGTAGTGGGCGCAACCCGAAAAAATGTTACTACTTATAAAGATTATGAATTATTGGTAAATAAAGAATACACTTACCGAATTTCTGCTTACAACGATATTGGTAGTTCTACCACCTATTCTAATGAAATAAAATTAGTGACTGCCTTTTTTCCTAAAGTGACTACAAAAAGCGTTACCGACACCTCGGGTATTAGTGCTTTGTGTGGAGGAGATATAGTAGACAATGGCATGGCTTTTGTAACTATGAAAGGTGTTGTATGGAGCACTTCGCCCAAACCAACTATCGATCTACCAACAAAAACCGAAGATGGGAATGACAATAAATCTTATTGGAGTGTAATTAGTAATCTTGCAGAAAATACTAAATATTATGTAAGAGCATACGCAACCAATGCTGGAGGTACAGGTTATGGCAATGAATTATCTTTCACCACCAACAATATAAATACCAATAAAGGTCTAATGGTATTTTATCCTTTTGCCGGCAATCCAAAAGATAGTAGCGGAAATGGCTATCACGGTGTAGTAACTAATGCAACATTGTACGATGATCGTTTTTATCGATTCAACAAATCATATAAGTTCGATAGTTATTCATCATACATCACTTTACCGCTTGTTAAGTTATTAAACTATAAGCAACAACTTACATTTGCTTTTTGGATTTATTCCGATTTTCAATATCCCATATCTCCGGCAGGTGTTTTTTCGCACTGGACTTCAATTGGAAACCCAACCAATTCTGTAGGTATCAATATAGGCATTAATGGCAGTAATGCAGCTAAACCCTATTCGGTAGATGTAAAGATGAGTGGCGCTGGAACTGCTACATCTGAAAGCAACGTATTAACATCATGGACATGGCATTCGGTAATAATTGTATACGATGGATTACAATTAAATCCAACGAATAGATTGAAATTGTATATAGATGGTGTTGACAAAGGCAACTTTGGAAACGATTATATACCAGCATTTACCAATAACATTGCAAATACTTCTATTATTGGTGCTACTACAGGTATTAATAGCAACGTAAAAATAAATTACTTTAAAGGAGCAATAGATGAATTTAGAATTTACAATAGAATTATCACTTCAGATGAAATAAATTTTATTGCAAAACATTAACGCGGGTTGTTTACTTCGTAACGCGCTATAATTTTAATTTTTAGCACGGCAAATATTACATATACAATGGGTGAAAATAAAAACACATCAACTGAAATAAAAAAGTTAAACCATTCAGTAGGTAGGTTTTTAAAATAATAGCGTAACATGGTACCACACAGTGAAATAATACAGCCGGATATATAAATATATTTCCAAGACTTAGCCAACCAAAACATCAAATCATTCATTGGTCCAATATGAAATTTACCTGTGTAGTAAATAACCGCAAAACAAATCACTTTAATTAAAAAGATTTCGAGCCTAGAAAAAGGTTTAATGCTAGAAGTAATGTTGAAACAAGCGTAGGCAATAAGTATAAACAAAATGCCTTTCCAAAAAGACAGCGCTTTTGTTGGCTTAAAATTAAATTGCATTGGTGTTATCCTTTTTTTCTTGAGCAAACCAATACCACAAAACCATCATCACCGAATAAATAACAAAGTTAAAAAGAAAATGGTGGGCAAAATCAAACATCAAGCTGTTTTGTATTTTTAAGATCGCCAAACCACAGCAACGTAAAACATTTACACAATGAATAAGAATTATTCCACCAAAAATAAAATACAGTTTTCTTTTAATGTTAGATGGAATGGCAATAATTAATGCCGCATAAAGCAATAACAACTCTAATCCATTACACTTGTCGGCAATAACTAGTTTGCTTTTGTTTTTAAACAAAATAATATCCTCTAATTTATCCCATTCATAAGAATATTCGTTTGATTGACCAAATAAATTCAGTACCCAAATAGTTTGTCTGCTTAGGATATGCGTAAGAGGCCCATCTAACAAGCCGGGTGGCAAAATAAATAAGTACAAAATTTTCCATCCAACAATTAAAAGGGTTATTGTGATGAAAAATTTAACCAATACTTTTGGTATACTTTGCGCTACTGTTAATATTTTTTTCAAAATAAATTGAATTAATTCGATTGCAAAGTTATACAAAATTTTAAGTATACTTTTTTGAATTTGCCTCTTGTTAAAAAAGCGTTCTGGCAAATCCCCCTTTTAATTAACAAAGGCGAAACCACTATTTTATCCACATTCATGAAAATTAAGGCGTTATAAATACAATAAATAAAAATTTATAAAAGATTGATAAATAACAATATAAAAATATTGTTAGAATTAATTCTTATAAATACAGCTGTGAATAAAAAATATAATACATTATCATTATCTTTGCATAAATCCCTCGATTTGTGAATATCCGTCTGAAAACCATACTACTGTCACTTTGTGTATTATATACAGTAAGCTTTGTCAACCAAGCTAAAGCTCAAACAAATAACGCCTTAACATCAAGTGGCAAATTTTTTACTGCAGATAATACTTTTAACATTGATGAAAGCACTACATCTGCTTTAGCATTTTCATCAGTTAATGAAAATATTGAGAACAACAATCTGCATAATCATTTTGCGGAAAACTTCAATGTTCCCAATTATTTGTTTACAGCGGGTTCTTGCATAGCCGGTACAGTTAATCGTTTTACCGGATCATACCATTCTAACTTATACATTGGAAATAGCAATGGAAGCAACGTGTTGGTGGCATGGGGGCAAAATATGGCGGCTTACGCTAATATTGCTGCAGATGGAGGATCTGATGTATATACGCCTAAATTAGTTGCCAATACTAAATACGCTGGCATTCCGCTAGAAGTAAGATCTTCATCAAGTGGTGGTGCTAATGGCTTGAGTGCACTCGTGTTACGTACATCAAGCAAACTTTACTTTTTTGGAACAGCCGCCAATAGATCTGCCATCACCACAATGACGAATTTTGGTGGAGACTCACTTACCAGTGTAAATAGTGATGTTACTGCTAAATTACCTGCAGGTGTTGCCATTACAGATATTGCTCAGGTAGCTGTTTCTCAAAAAGCACTGGCACTCATAACCAATGCAGGACATGTATACATACTTACTACAATGGTTAATCTGCAAGGAGATAAAGCTACAGCTGGCCCTACAACATGGCACCATGTTACCTTAACAGATGGAACTACTTTTTTATCGGGAGTAACTAAATTTTCTTTATCAAGTTCTGGCGCTTTTGCGTTAACCTCTAACGGAAAAATGTATTACTGGGGTTTACCAGCCAATGTTGCGGGTGTTGTAAATACAACAACCAGTTACAACTATGCCTACGATATGTCGGCCCAAACTCCTGCAGGTGTAAACGTTACAGATTTAATTGTAATAGGTAAATCTACCGGTACCAGTACATTGTATGTACTTTGTTCTAATAACAAAGTTTATTCAAATGGTTTAAATACGAATAATGGATTGGGTAATCCCAACTTTAGCACATATGCTGTAACAAGTTCGGCTGTAACTGCTGCTGCTGCAACTAGTTCCACTTCATTTACCGTTACAGCTAAACCGGGCACCATTGTTTCTGGTAACTTTGTTACGTTGATAAATACCGCCAATCCCACTCAAAAAATAGATGGAACGGTAAATACTTATACAGCAGGTACAGGTGCATTAACCATCACCATCACTTATCAGGTAGGTGCAACCAGTAATACGGCATGGACATTAAAAGTATCTGATAAAACAGCTGCTACAAACCAAGCTACATTTCAAACAGTTAAAGGAACGGATGGCGTATCGGATTTAAATAATATAGTAAGAATTGATGGTAATACCGAAGCAGATTTATATGCAATGGGTGCTATGTCGAGCGATGGTACAATATATGGATGGGGTGATAATGCTGCATCTATGTTGGGAGATCCAGGAAATCAGTCTACCGGTTCAGAATCATTACCTGCAACAGTACAATTATTTACATCAGGCGCATTTACGGATTTTAGTTTAGCGGGTCACTTTACCATTGCTTTCTATTCTGGTGGAGGTAATGACCAATACTGGTATGTAGGTCACTCAACCGGTGGTTCGCAAGGTGCCGGTGTGGCAACTTCAGGAACTGGTTTTACTACAAGTACCAGTCCGGTAGTCATCAATGCAAGTGCTGCAACAGGCTTACCTGTTGGTTCAAGTATTAGCTTCAATTGTTCTAATACACAGCCTACCTTTTCAATCAACGGCACATTAAATTCTTATATTGGATGTTATAGTAATACAACGGCATCTACTTATCAAACATTTACCGTTACTGGTGAATATTTACAGGGCAATGTTACGATTACAGCACCATCTGGATTTGAGATATCTAGTACATCCGGTAGTGGGTATGCTTCTAGTATTACACTATCTCAAACGGCGGGTAATTTAGCAACAACAACAATTTATGTAAGAGTACCCAAATTAACAGCAACCGGATCATATTCAGGAAATATTTCAATTGAAAGTCCGGCGGCCACCACCGTTACTGTAGCGGTTGCAGCTACTGTTAGTGCACTACCTACTGTAGCAAGTGTATTAGGAGATGGAATTGTTATTCCACAAGGTACATCAGGTACAGTTAACTTATCTGCAACAGCATCTAATGGTGCTACTATAAAATGGTATGCAGATCCTACAAATGCAACTGTGTTAACAAGCGGAGCAAATTATAGTACTTCATTAAGTGTTTCTTCAGCATTTTATGTTGCTGCAGATAATGGAGTTTGTGCTTCTGCACTTAGAACGCCTGTTTATGCAATTGTAAACTATCAATTGTTTTCAGGAAATGTAGGAACTAGTCAAACAATATGTAATAATAGTACACCGCAAGGGTTTACCTCACTTTCGGATGCTGCAGGTGGTGATGGCACTTCTCCAATATTGTACAAGTGGGAAAAATCTTCTGATGGAAGCAACTGGAATCAAATTGCAGGAGCACTATCAACCAACTATACAGAAACAAGTACATTAAGTGCTACAACTTATTATAGAAGATTAGCTTATACTTCTGGCCAGGCAATTTATCAACAAGGATATTCTAATACAATCACTATTAGTATCAGTGCCGCACCTGCAGTAGCTAGTGCTGCATTAAACAATGATAGAACAGGAGCGGGTCCAGTTATAATTGGAGCAACAGCGCCAGCTGGTACTGTATTAGATTGGTATGCCACACCAACCGGAGGTTCTGTATTAAGTAACGGATCTGGTATAAATCCTTTTACCACTCCTAGTATTGCTAACACTACTATATTTTATGCTCAAGTTAGGGATGCAACTTATGGATGTTTGGCAACAAGCCGTTTAGCGGTAACAGCCACTATCAATGGTAGTATGTACGCAGGAATCATTGGTTCAGACCAAACGATTTGTAGCGGTTCATCACCTGCTACATTAACATCAACAAGTGAACCAAGTGGTGGTACACCAGGTGGTTCTGGTTATGCTTTTCAATGGCAATCTTCATCCAATAATATTACCTTTACGAATGTAGCCTCGGCAGGCACTTCAAACACTTATTCTCCAGGTGCTATCACAACAATTACTTATTTCAGAAGAAGAACAACTACTATAAATGGGGATACAGCTTATTCTAATGTAGTTACTATTTCAACCAATGCAGTTTCAGCAGTAGGTACAGTTGCCGGTGCAACTGCTGTTTGTAAAGGCACTAATTCAACCTTATTAAGTGTAAATAGTTTTACAGGTTCACTTCAATGGCTATCTTCAACAGATAATGCTACATTTTATCCTATCAATAACGCAACTGGTAATACGTATACCGCTACTAACTTAGCAGCTAATACTTATTTTAAAGTTGTTGCAACAAATGGTATTTGTGCTGCTGCAACCAGTAGCTCTGCAACCATCACAACATTTAATACAACCGCCAATATAACCGTACAACCAACAACTGCTGTAAAAGTATTAACCGGTAATACTTTAAATTTATCGATAACAGCTTCAAATGTATCGGCTTATAAATGGAAAAAAGCGGGCAATATAATATCCGGCGCTACCAGTAACACGCTAACCATAACTCCAGCAGAATTATCAGATGCCGGTAATTATTTTGCATCCGTTACGCCAACAGATGGTTGTGGAGACCTTAATTCTGGTTCTTCTATTGTTTTAGTAGTAGATACCGTATATTCAAATGCAGCAGGTGCATTAACAACGCTAAGTTCATGGGGTGTTGAAACAAATGGCTCAGGAAATAATCCCACATCATTTACCAACCGAACTTCTCATGTTTATCAGTTGCGTAATAGATCATCAAATACTGCAAGTTTAAGCGGAAATTTTACTATTGCAGGTACTTTAGATATATTGAATACAGAAGTAACTGTTGGATCTGGCTATACTTTACAAGCAGGTAAAATTGTCCGCACGTCTGGTGGAACTGGTGTATTATATACTGGAGGCAATTCAAATATTACTTTAACCGGTGTTGCAGGCGCCACCTCTAATTTATATTTTAAAACGGGTTCCTTCCTTAAAGACTTAACGTTAAATGCAGGCGCCCCTGCCAATTTAAATTCTTTACTTTCTATAGTAGATAGTGGTACCGTTACTTGTGGCGATGTACTAGCCACCAATAATTATTTAACACTAAAAAGTACCGTGAATGGAGATGCAAGTATTGGTGCAGGAAGTGAAAGTGGTGGATACCTTACAGGTAATGTAAAAGTAGAACGCTATTTAGGAACCAGCAGACAATGGAGAATGATTGGTTTTCCGTTTTCGGGTAATTTGGTTGCTAATACCATCAGTCCATTTTTTGCCAGTGCAATGTTGGCTTATTGGTATGATGAATCTTTAGATGACGGTAAATATGGAAATTCAGGACCAGGTAATGCCGGTTGGGTGCCGTTTTCAGGAACCGCAACTACTCCATATAGTAAGGGTTTATTAATTTCTGGCGGTAACAATTCTACGATTAATATTACCAATCCATTAAAAACAGGTACTCAAACATTTTCATTAGGATACTCAACAGGCCGATCAAACAGAGGCTGGCATTTAGTTGCCAATCCTTTTGCCAGCAAATTAGATTGGGACGTTATTGTTGCATTACAAGCCAATAATGGTGAAAAAATAGCTAAAGCAATATACAGATGGGATCCTGCAGCACAAGGATATGCATCATACATTAATGGTAATGCTGCAGGCCGCCAATCTAATGTAATAGAAAATGGCGCCTCCTTCTTTGTTTCCTTATCAGGTGCATCTGTGTTAACCATTCCGGAATCTAGTAAAACATCTACCTCACCTGATGGCAGATTGTTTGCTGTACCCAACAAGGGAGAAATTAAAGACTTTTCAAATGATCCTGCGACCAAAAGTATTGTAAAGATTCATTTACAAAAGCCGGGAGACGAGGTAACTGATCAAGTAGTTTTACGATGGGGAAACGCAGCTGATGTAACTGATGCATTTGATGATAATTATGATGCATACGATATGGGTAGAAAAGTTGGCCCGGATATAGGCGTACTCGGATCAAATGATACGCTGTATTCTATATATCACGGTAGTGAATTGCAAACACCAACCAAAGAGCATCGTAGTATAACATTAAATACTACCAACTTAGAAGCAGATAACAATTATGTACTTCAAACAGAATTATTATCTCCAATGGCATATGGCAACAATGCATATATATTCGATAAATTTACAGGAGAATATACTTTAATTGAAGCAGTTGTAAAAGCATACAATTTTAAAGTAACAGCAGATACTTTATCAAAATCGGCACAAAGATTTTTATTGGTATTTAATAAGTTGAACGGAATAGCAGGAGAAGAAAACAACGGAGCTACAAAAAGCGGAATGCAAGTTGTAGGTAATCCTATAAAAGGCAATACTATACAAGTCATATCAAAAGGCGATTATAAAAATTTATCTTGGCAGTTAATAGATAATAGTGGTAATACCTTAAGTATTGGAACCTTAGTGGATGTGCGTAAAGGGAACAACTATATATTGAAGTCGAATAAAGAAATGAATGCTGGTGTATATGTATTGAAATTTGTAGGTGATTCAAAAACATTACCCGGTTTAAAAATTATCAAATAATATTTAATAATAAGAGTTAGATGAAAAAAGTAAGTATTAAATTAGTTGTATTGTTAGGTATCGGTTTATTAACTGGCATTAACGCTAAAGCACAGTGGGGTCCAACTCCTCCGGGTTCTCCACCTGAGGAAACAATTATGAATGACCCTAATTCTGTACCGGTAGATGGTGGTATAGGATTGGTATTAGCTGCTGGCGTAGCTTTGTACTCTCGTAAAAAAGTCAAAGACACTAAACAAAACAGCCCTAAAATTTAAATAAATACGTTTTTTTAATTTAAAATACATATTTCATAATTTTAAACAAACGATTAAATTCATTGAGTTGAATATAACAGTTATTATATGTAATTGATACAAAAATTGAAAATGGGAAAAAGAATTCTAACTGTTTTATTGATTGTTTCATTATTCAACGGTTATTCATTTGCACAAGGTGGACCAACTCCCCCCAATTATTATGAGCCACCCCCTGAAGATCCAGTGACTTATGACCCAAATGAAGTGCCTGTGGATGGGGGCATAGGGTTTGTTTTAACTGCTGGTCTTGTATATTATTCAAGAAAGAAAATAATGGAACAAAAAAAAGTAAAAGATCCATCCTTGGATTAATTATCAATTTCTATTAGCTTAAGTTTCATATAAAACTGTAACAAAAGCTTTAATAAATAAAAGAAGAAGTGGGAACAGTTAAAAATATATCGATTTTATTTATCAAACAGTTTTTACTAACTGTACTGTTTATTATCTTATGCACTTCTTTTGTAAATGCCGCCCCCATAAAATACAGCGATAGCTTAAATGTAGTTCGTTTACGGGTTATTAAAATAGGAACATCCGATTCTGTGGATGCAATTTTAAGATGGGGGCCAGGCGGAATATGTACCTCACCAACAGATACCATAGATAGTAACTGCGATGCCATCTACATGGGTAAAAGTGGAATTGATTTAGCCTCTGTTGATTTATTGGGTCAATTATATACCATTAACAACGGATCTACATTATTAGATTCAAGCATAGAAAGACGTACCGTTGCACTAAGTATTTTCAATCTAATTGCCAATACCAATTATCAATTTAAATTAAAAGTAGAATCTGCATTAAAAGGGAAGAATAAAGTTTATTTGTATGATCAATTTACCGATACCTATACACAAATCGACAATGGTACAGATTTAGTTACCCATACAAATATTTATTCATTCTCAACAACAGCAGACGCTGCTTCACTTAGTCAGAATCGTTTTTACCTTGTATTTAATATGTCTAATACAAGAATTTGGCGTGGTAAAACATCCAATAATTGGACTACCAACACAAATTGGTATCCTATTAGTATTCCGGGATCAAATGCCGACATTGTTGTTGATACTACTAGCAACAAATTATTATTAGATCAAAACAGAACCATTAAAAACCTTACCATTAATAATGGTGCAATGATTAAGTTAAATGGTTTTACTTTAACTGTTCAAGGTACATTGTCTGGCACAGGTACAATATCTTCTACTCCTGCCTCTTCTATTAGTATTTTGGGTTCAGGTACGTTGGGTACTATTTATTTTGATCAAACAACTGCAGGAACAACCAATGTAGTAAATAATTTTACGCTAAACAGAACAAGCAGCGGAACTGCAACACTTGGTAATGCAGTTACAATAAATGGAATATTAACAATTGCAACGGCTTCTTCTTTACAAATAAATGACAATACATTAACATTGGCAGGCACTATTGCAGGTACAGGCACACTAGCTGGAAGTGCTTCATCCAATTTAATTATTAACGGAACCGGTTCTTTGGGGAATTTATATTTCAACCAGTTAAAACCAGACACTAGTAATGTTATTAATAACCTAACATTAAATAGAACATCAACTGGAACTGCTTCTATAGCCAATAAGTTAATTTTACTAGGTACATTCACACCAACTGCGGGAGTATTAAATACTACCGATAGTTTAGTGCTAAGAAGTACGGCTACAAATGATGCAGGAATTGCAATTGGTAATAGTAGCGGAGGATATATTAATGGAAAAGTAAGTGTTGAACGTTATGTTGGAAATTCTGCACAATGGCGTATGATAGGCTTTCCATTTTTACAAACAGGAAGTATTAGCGGTAGCGCTTTAAATAATTTTTATGCAGCTAATTTTTATGCATATACGTACAATGAAGCAGCTGATGATGGTCGTTATGGCAATTCTGGAATTAGCAATGCAGGTTGGGTTACATTAGATTTAGCTGCTACTACATCTCCTAATAAAGGAATAATTATTATTGGAGGAGCAAGTAATACAATCAAACTATCTGCAACTATTAATACCGGAACCCAAACTATTCCTTTAAGTTATACTACCGGTAATTCTAATAAAGGATGGAATTTAGTATCGAATCCTTTCCCAAGTAATATTGATTGGGATGCGATAAAAGCTGCTAATCCTAGTGCTAATATAAGTAGTGCAATATACAGGTGGGATCCTGTTTCATTGGGATATGCTACGTATGTAAATGGTTTTTCAACAGGTAATCAATCCAATATCATAGAAAACGGCGCATCGTTTTTTATAAAATCCACAGGCGCTACTTCCATATCAATTACTGAAGCTTGTAAAACAACTGTTGCACCGGCTGGTAGATTATTTAATACACCCAATACAAACAATAATAACACCATACAAAATTTTACAATCAATAATCAGGGTGAGAGTATCTTACAAATGAGTTTAAAGCAGCAAGGAGATGTAGTTGCAGATGAAGTTATTATTAGATGGAGCAAAGCAAATGGGGTAACCGATACTTTTGATGATCAGTATGATGCTTTGGATTTTGGTAGAAAAGCTGGACCAGATCTAGGAATAATCGATGCAAAGAATGAACTGTATGCAATTTATCATGGTACAGAACTAAAACAGTCAATTGATGAAAACAGGTCACTTCAATTACAAACAAGCGGATTAAAGGCTGGTGCAACCTATGAGCTGAAAACAACCATCTTGTCTTCTTTAGCATATAATAATCAGGCCTATATATTAGATCAATACACAGCAAAATATACTCCTATTGATAAGGAAACAATTTATCAATTTTCTGTAAATAATGATAGCATATCGGCAAGTGAAAAAAGATTAAAACTAGTATTTAATCAACCAATATTTGGCAATGCTGTAGATGCAAGCACCTCGCTCAATAAAGGGTTTAGTTTAGTAGGGAATCCTATTAAAAACAATATATTGCAATTAAAAGCTTTGTCAAATTATCGGAGGGTAGAATGGCAAATTATTGATAATAGTGGCAGAAGAATTGCAGTAGGTAATTTAAACAATACAATAGCAAGTCAAATGTACCGTATTCATACAAATACAGCAGCTAGTATAAATGGATGGTATATGCTGCAATTGATCGCAGATGGTAAAGCAATGCCAGCTTTGAAATTCATTCAATAATCCTTATAAATTACGTATATTTATTTTTTAATATTTTAGGTATGAAGTTAATCAATAAATATTCACTTATTTTGTTCATCGGCTGTTTGTTTTTTGCAAACAGTGTATTGGCTGGTGGCCCTCCAATTCCACCTGATCCCGGTGTTCCTATTGATGGAGGATTAACTTTATTAATTGCTGCGGGGGCGGGTTATGGTATTAAAAAACTCAGAAAACACCAACAACAGAAAGCTGGAAAGGATGAAGAAATTAATCCATAATCTAATTCTGTTCTATCATCAACTGCCTCCCATCATTAGTAGATTTTTACGAAGGGCATTATTGGTTTTTATTGTATGGAAAATCATGTATATCCTTTTTTTTCTGCAACAAAGAACAATCGATCAGCCGCTAACCCATATTGTAGGTAATCAATCTGCATGGGTACTCAATAAAATTTACTATTCAACTGCTTATGCTGCTTTAGATACAATTAACACGCAGTATTATGAAGGTGTAGTAAGCAGCACACCTGTATGTACTATTTATAAAAATGGGTTAACGGTAATGCATATTGCAGACGGTTGCAATGGCTTAGAATTGTTTGTGTTGTATATGGGCTTTATCGTTTCGATGCCTGCATCTGTAAAACGAAAAATTAGTTTTATTATTATTGGTGTAGTGTTAATTCATTTGGTAAATGTATTTCGTTGTGTAGGATTATGTATGTTGGTACAATATCTTCATCAATATTTTGATATTGCACATCACTATATTTTTAAGATGATTATTTATAGTATTGTATTTTTATTGTGGATGCTTTTCTCCAGGAAATTATTGATACCAAACAATACAAATGCGCCTATATAAAACAGACCGTAATAAATGGATTGCAGGATTAATAATGATTCTATTGTTATATAGTGTATACTATATTTATTTTGCGGATAGGCAATACACCTACTATATACCTCGAAAAATTAGGCATATCATTAAATTCACAACCACTGTGGCCGTATATTTTACGGGATCTCTACATTTAGGCAAATTAACTGATAAATGGATGGGACAATTGTGGCATATAATTCATATTAGCTTACTAATTACCATAACACTTATTGGTATATATGATTGGACATTTGGAATGGTTTCGAATGGTGTGAAAGAATTAGCTGCTACTATGCAAGAATTTTTAATTTCTCCACTTTTATATGTAGCCATGGGTATTATCAATAAGCGACTGGTAGAAAAAAAGAGCCCAGTCTAGAAAGACCGGGCGTACATTAAAATACATCCATGAATACAAGGATAGAGTTTTGCAGCGCAATATTTTTATTAAATAGATTAAACTTTTAATATTGTTTAACTAGATAAAATGGAATTAGTTTTTTAGTTTGTATACAGCCAACAAACAAAGCATACACATAATAACAATATATTGAATCAATAATATTTTAGGGTTGATTTTTGGCATACACTATTAGTTGTGGTATTTAAATAATATGTTGCAGCATGGAGTAACCAAATTACATACTATTGTTATAGTGGCGCAGCCAGATTGTTGGTTTCTCATAACTAGGATTGGTTTCTTGGTATTACTGTATTGTAAATATGAAATACTTAACTAAAAAAAACAAATTATAGACGAAACTCTACTATAAATGGCGTATTGTTTTATGATACATTAATATACAATTAGATGTATATTAGTATTATTATAATATGAATAAATAAAATTTAAATACAGGTTAACTATTAATAGCATCTATAATGTCAGAAGGATTGCCTCCATGGAATTTTTTGAATGGCTTGTATAAATGTTGCCTAGAAGAGAAGCCTACTTCTTTGGCTAACGCATCAATTGTGTAATTTTTGTATTGATTATTGTGTATAATATCGATGAAATAATCTACCCTGTTTTTGTTGATTAAGTCGTTAAAAGACATTGAATATTTATTGTATACGAATCTATATAAGTCGTTACTATTAACTTGTAACTTTTTTGCTAAGTTTTCGAGTGATGCATCGCTATTAATGAAATAGAGTTTATTAAAAAATTCCATAATAAATTCATTCTCATTAATAAATTCAGTGTTTTGGTTGAATTTTGATCCAAATGCAATTTTTAATGCTGATCTATTTAAAAAACCAGGACGGTAAAATACAAGTAAAAGAATATTGAAATCAATATAAATGCCAAGAGAGTGGGCTACTATTGGTTTAGTAATATATGCAGGGTATGTAATATTAAAAATAAGACTAATAATATTAAATGCCACCACAAATGCACTCCATCTTCTTATTTTATTGAAATAAATATTTTTATGTTTGAATTTAAAAGTAAGATTATACCAAAAGTATATCATCATACTAAAAAAAGATATATGTATTAATACCCTGAAGATTTTAAAGTATATAGGATACGAGAAGTTTTCTAATTTAATAGAACCAACTGTTTCAGTTGATAATGAAAAAATATCATAACCATTAAACCGATATACATATACAAAAAGAGATAGTATAAAAACAAAAATACTAATACTGTATACGTTAATCCAAAATTTCAATTTTGGAAAATAAAGTATAGAAAAAATTTTAAGTAAGCTAATGGAGATTAATGATTTTAATAATACCAACAATAATACAAGCCATGCATTTCTCCCATTGTAAATTAGTGTAAAACCACTCACTGCCATCACCAACAGAATAAAATACATTTTCAATATTAGCGGACGTCTGAATTTAATCAATACATCTGCTAGCACTATCAATGAAAAAATAAAAGCTGAAAAATATAAATGATTAACTAAACTATCTCCCGACACGCTTAATGGATTTTACATTATAAATATACAACATCTTTTCAATTTTATTTACTTAAAAATTCACCAAACCGTCATCAATGATTATCTTCATTATATAATAACAAAACTGTTTAATGAAACAACGTTTTTATTTAAAGTTAATAGCATCTATAATTGTTTTATTGTTAAATGGATGTCAACAACCAAAGCAAGAAGAAGCATCTTCATTGAACCAAGTATTAAAAATCAAGGAACTTTCCGACTTAGCAAGTGTTGAATTCACAGTAACGAAAATCATCAAAGCAACTGACGATTCAACCTGGTATAAAATTGGAGATCGTAAAATTTTAATGTCGTGTGATGCTAAAATTAAAGCTGGAATTTCTCTGGCTGATCTAACAGAGAAAGATATTACTATTAATGGATCCAATATATCATTGATTTTACCTCCAGCAAAAATATTGTATGTTAATATTCCGCCTGAATCTGTTGCAGAACAGTATGCTGAGATTGATTTTCTAAGAAGTGAATTTTCTATTGCAGAAAAGAATGCATTTTTACAAGTAGCAGAAAAAGATGTAAATAATACCATTAACGAATTAGGTATTTTAACTGCCGCAGAAAAGAATACCAAAACCATAATAGAATCTTGGCTAAACATAGCTGGATTTAAAAACATCAATATCAACTTTAAAAAGTAAACAGGTTAAATATGTTTTTCAAAAAATTAATAAAAATTATTGCAACGATTTTAATATTAGCTGCAATAACATACGCAATATTAATTTATACTGGTATATTACCATCGCCATTGGCTATATTTAAACCGCATAAACCAAAGGTTGAAATAAGTGCTACGTTTTTAAAAGAAGTAAAAAACATGAGTCAATTGCTTACTGTTTGCCATTACGATGAAATTACTGTAGACTCTATTGAAAACAAAAAGGGTTCGATTTTAAATATATTTGATAAGCAGCGAAAGTTGGTATTGATAGTAAGGGGTAAAACTTTTGCTGGTTTTGATTTGTCGAAAATAAACGAAAAATCATTATTGGTAACTGATACATCTGTACAACTAACAATTCAGCATCCTACAATAATAGATGTTGTAGTAAATCCATCCACCGTAGAAACCTTTATTGAGAAAGGCACTTGGAGTGTTTATGCTAGAACAACATTGTTACAAACTGCACAAAATAAATTAACCCATAGAGCAGTTGCAGCGGGTATTTTGAGCAGAAGTGAAAAAGAAGGTCAAAGGGTTTTTACACAATTTTTTAAAAGCTTGGGATATAAAAACGTTTCAGTATTAATTCAATAATTAATCTATTGTATTATCTAATACAATTAATTTTGGTTCAATAATTATTTTAATATACGATTCGTTATTTTCATTTCTATCTTTAGCTAGTAATTGCAACATTATTTCCATTGCACTTTTTCCTTGTTTATACGAAAATTGATCAACTGATGCTAGGGGCGGATGTGCTGCATAATGACAAATAGGTAAATGAGCAAAACTCACAAAGCTAATATCCTTATTAATTTTTAGTTTCATTTTAGCAGCTGCTTTTGCAGCATCTAATAGTACATAATCATTAAAGGCAATGATAGCAGTTGGCTTATTGGTATTATTTAATAATTCTTCTGTGGCTTTAAAAACATCTTTAGTGGATAAATTACATGAAACAATTAAAGAAGGATCAAAGTTGAGATTAGATTGTATTAATGCATTTTTATAACCTTCTACCCGCTCTTTACTAGCCAATAAATTTGTAGGTCCATTAATCATACCTATAGATTGATGACCCAGTTCTTTCAAGAAATTATACGCCTGTGTAGTTCCTGAAATTATGTTACACCATACGTAGTGTATATCTTTTAAATCGGGCACACGATCAAAGAAAACAACAGGAATGCCAAATTTTTTTATTGCTTCAAAATGCGAATAGTCTTCAGTGTTTTTTGAAATAGATATGATAAGACCATCTACCCGATGATTTTTCATAGTATCTACTAACTGTTTTTCTCGTTCAACATCGTCGTGCGATTGTCCCATTAAAACAGTGTATTTATTTTCATTGGCTAAATCTTCAATCCCGCTAATAGCGGAAGAAAAAAATTCTTCAGACAGTGAAGGAAGTATTACACCAATGGTAAATGTTTTCCTTTGTTGAAAAAAAATAGCAGTTTGATTGGGCTCATAATTCAATTCTTTAGCCAATCGTTGAACATCAGTCTTGGTTTTTAAACCAATGCTTTTATGATTGCTCAAAGCTCTCGATACGCTAGACGGGCTTATATTAAGCCGTTTAGCAATTTCTTTAATGGTAATTACTTTTTCCATGGGGGTGGACAAGGGGGTTCTTCATCAAATATATAAAATATCACACAAACGTTTGTGTATTTAATTATATATTATCTTAACGAATCTTGAATTAACTTCCGTAAAAATATCCTTTTTACAGTTTAAATAAACTACTATCATGTTAAAATTCAGTGCAATATTTTGTTTAATATTTATGTGTACAATACACACTAATGGTCAAACAATACCGCCTTATAAAAATTCAAAACTACCTGTTCAACAGCGAGTAGAAGATTTGTTGAGTAGAATGACTCCCGAAGAAAAATTTTGGCAGTTATTTATGATACCAGGTGATTTAGACAATGCAAAGCCTAACCAATATCACCATGGAATATTTGGATTACAAGTAAGTGCCTCTGCTGTTAATGCAGACGTAGCTCAACAAATGATGCAGTATGGAAAAAAAGAATCTGTATCGGCATTAATCAATAAAATTAATCGTATTCAACATTATTTTGTAGACAGTTCTAGATTAGGTATTCCGATTATTGCCTTTGATGAAGCTTTGCATGGAATAGTGAGAGATAGCTGCACAGTATTTCCACAAGCAATAGGGTTGGCAGCAACTTTCGATACTACATTGGTAAGAAAAGTTTCTGCAGCTATAGCGATGCAATGCCGTACAAGAGGACTTAGACAAATATTAAGTCCGGTGATAAATATGGCCAATGATGTGCGATGGGGTAGAGTAGAAGAAACATACGGAGAAGATCCATTTCTTACTGCAGAAATGGGTGTGGCATTTGTAAATGAATTTGAAAAAAGAAACATCATTACTACTCCCAAACATTTATTAGCAAATGTAGGTGATGGGGGACGAGACAGTTACCCTATACATTTTAATGAAAGATTGTTGAGGGAAATTCATCTTCCACCATTTGAAGCCGTATTTAAAAGAGGTGGTACAAGATCGGTAATGACTTCATATAACTCATTAGATGGTACGCCTTGCACATCTAATACCTGGTTGTTAAATTCAATTGTAAAAAAAGAATGGGGTTTTAGTGGATTTGTGATTTCAGATGCAGGCGCTGTTGGTGGTGCCAATGTGTTGCATTATACTGCTAAAGATTATCCCGAAGCAAGTAAGCAAGCTATTGCAGGAGGATTAGATGTAATATTTCAAACAGCATACGAACATCACCCATTATTTGATCCACCGTTTTTAGATGGATCATTAAACGTTGCTACAATTAATGATGCAGTTAGGAGGGTATTAAAAGCAAAGTTTGAATTAGGTTTATTTGAGCAACCCTATGTGCCGGAAATTGCAGAAACAGTAGAACAAATCAACGCCTACAAAAAAATAGCCAAAGATGCTGCAGTAGCATCCATGGTATTATTAAAAAACAATCATAAAGTATTACCACTTAGCAATAAAATAGGTTCTATTGCATTAATAGGAACCGATGCTACAGAAGCAAGACTAGGTGGATATAGTGGACCAGGCGCTGGAAAAATATCTATACTAGATGGACTTAAAAAAAGAATGGGTAGCCGTGTACAAATTAATTATGCGCCAGGTTGTGGAAGATCAACGGATGAATGGAAAATTATTCAGGCAGATGCATTAAGTACGGTGCGTAATGGTAAAGTAGAGAAAGGTTTATTAGGCGAGTATTTCAACAATGTTACGTTATCAGGCAAACCAACCATCACCAGAACAGATGCTTCTTTGAATTTTCATTGGACTTTATTTTCACCGGATGAGGCAATCAATTTAGATTTTTATTCGGCAAGATGGACCGGCAATTTTACAGCTCCTGCATCCGGAAAATATAAAATAGGTTTAAATGGTAATGATGGTTATAGATTATATATTAATAACACTTTATTGATTGACAACTGGATTAAACAAGGCTTTACCACTGTCTTAAAAGACTATTTATTTGAAAAAGGCAAACAATATGCTATTAAAGTTGAATTTTATGAAGCCAATGGAAATGCAACCATACAACTGGTGGCTGATTTTGGTGTAGTAAATGATTGGCAGAAAAAAATAGCGGAAGCAGTAGCCCTTGCAAAAAAATCTGATGTTGCTGTAGTTGCAGCAGGTATAACCGAAGGTGAATTTTTAGACAGAGCCATGTTAACCTTGCCCGGACATCAGGAAGAATTAATACAACAGGTAGCAGCAACCGGAAAACCGGTAGTGGTTTTATTGGTAGGAGGTAGTGCAATAACTATGAATAGTTGGAGGGATAAAGTAGATGGCATATTAGATGTATGGTATCCGGGTGAAGAAGGCGGTCACGCAGTTGCGGCCGTATTAATGGGAGATGAAAATCCTGCAGGTCGCTTACCTATTACTTTCCCTGTGCACGAATCGCAACTGCCTTTAGTATATAATCATAAGCCAACTGGCAGAGGAGATGATTACAACAACTTATCGGGCTTGCCAATGTATCCGTTTGGATTTGGTTTGAGTTATACCACCTTTGAATACAGTAACATGCAATTTGAGCGTAACAACATCGCTTCCAATGAATCAGTAAAAGTTCATTGTACCATAACCAATACCGGAGACAGAGATGGCGATGAAGTGGTACAATTGTATATTAGAGATTTGCTGTCTAGCATATCAAGACCAGTGATGGAATTAAAAGGCTTTGAACGGATACATTTGAAAAAGGGCGAGTCGAAAAATGTTACGTTTACCATTACTCCCGAAATGCTTGCTATGCTGAATGCAGCAATGCAAAAAGTAATAGAACCGGGTAATTTCAGCATTATGATTGGTGCATCATCCAGAGACATAAAACTCAGAGATATATTAACCGTAAAATAAATTGCAATTGAAAGCATTGTTCTATAAAATAAAAAGCATGCCGAAGTGGATCTTTTTAATAACAATGCTATGCATGCATACCAGTGATATTGTTGCTCAACCAAATGTAGCAGACGTTACTACATTTGGTGCAATACCCAATAGTAAACAAGACGCTACTAATGCTTTACAAAAAGCTATTGCCTATTGTAAAGCGCATCAAATAAAACGATTAATATTTCCGAAAGGTCGGTATGATTTTTATGCAACCAGTGCAATTCAAAAAGAATATTTTATTTCTAACACTTCATCAGAAACAGAGTGCCCTTCTAAAATAAAAAATGTAGGGTTACTTTTTGAACGCATTAATCATTTAACGATAGAAGGTAATGGATCGTTGCTTGTGTTTCATGGAAAGATGATCAGTTTTGCTTTGGATCATTGTAATGATATTACCCTGCAAAATATTTCAGTTGATTATGAACGACCCACCATGTCGGAATTTACGATTGAGCAATCAACCGATAATGAGATAGCGGTAAGGGTGCATCCACAATCGTGGTATACAATAAACAATGACAAAATTGTTTGGTATGGAGAGGGGTGGGAAAACAAATACTACCACTGTATAAGAATAGATACGGCTAATGAAACCATGTACTATGCCAACAGCAGCTATGGTAAATTAATGGCAGCTAAAGTGCGGGAAGTTGCCCCATTAAAATTGCACTTTGAGGGCGAGTTGAGTAAAACGGATTTTCCGGTGGGCAATGTTTTTACGGTGCGCGATCCTATAAGAGATCAGGTGGGAGCTTTTATAGGGTATAGTAAAAACATACATCTAAAAAAGGTGAACATGCGGTATATGCATGGATTGGGTATAGTGAGTCAGTTTACAGAGAATATTACAATGGAACACGTAACTATTGCACCGCCAGAAAACAGCGGCAGGCATATAGCTTCTTCGGCAGATGGCATGCATTTTTCGGGATGTAGTGGCAATGTGGTGGTAGATCATTGTACATTTAATGGCATGCACGATGATCCTATTAATGTACATGGCACGCATTTGAAAATTGTGCAACAGCCTACACCCAACCAAATTGTGGTAAAGTTTATGCACCATCAAACCTATGGTATGGAGGCATTTTTTACAAAAGATACTGTAGCATTTGTTGGCGCAAACACCTTGTTGAAAAAAGGGTTTGGCATTGTACAGCAAGCCAAAAAAATAAACGACCGAGAAGTGCTGTTAACTCTTGTTGAACCAATTGCTGCCAATATACAAGTGGGCGATGTAGTAGAGAATATTACCCGAACGCCTAATTTTTATTTACGCAATTGTACATTTAAACAAAGCAATACAAGAGGGTTATTGGTAACCACCAGCAGAAAAGTAGTTATAGAAAACAATGTGTTTCATAGAATGGGGATGCATGCAATTTTAATTGCCAATGATGCCCAAAGTTGGTATGAATCGGGCGCGGTAAATGACGTATTGATTCGGAACAATACCTTTAATGAGTGCGGGTATAATTCGGCGCCGGATAATTATGTGATAGCCATTTCCCCTGAAAACCATGAAGAACAAGTAGGCAAGTATGTACATCGAAATATTCGGATAGTAAACAATCGATTTAATGTGTATGATGCTCCATTGTTAATGGCAAAAAGCGTGAACAAATTAACGTTCAGTAACAATATCATTCAGCAAACCAGTCTGTTTTCAGCCAACCAACCATTAAAGCCCTCATTTAAACTGAATAGAACCACCGGGGTAGAGATAGCGCAGAACAAGTTTAAAGTTACCTGGAAACCAACAGTACAACTGGTAAATACTGCTGTAAAAAGCATACAGCCGGAGGTAGGGGTAAAAAAGTAATTATAAAAGAAGTAAGGTGGGGTAGGTTAGCGTATTTCTTCAGTAGCTGGAAGGTGTAAATAGGCATGCTTAAAAATAACAAGGAGTATTTTTTTGCATACTTCTCATTTTGAATAAATTTTCATATTTTTGCAACCCTTAAAAGAGCAGTAATGTTCTTTGGGCCTATAGCTCAGTTGGTTAGAGCACCTGACTCATAATCAGGGGGTCCCAGGATCATGCCCTGGTGGGCCCACTTTAAAATCAAGCAGTTATGAACGCAAGTTCGTAACTGCTTTTTTGTTTATAAAATATTCTATTAAAAAATCTCATAAAAACTCAGTTGGTTATTGCATCCCGACATGTGTCGGGAGGGTCCCAGGATCATGCCCTGGTGGGCCCACTTTAAAAT
>CANGCK010000038.1 GCA_947452295.1 Sphingobacteriia bacterium | reverse complement strand
TACACTACATTGAAGCCCCAACGGTTGTCTTTTAAGAATCCGCTGTTTCCAAAACCTGCATTAACGCGATATTTAGCTGTATTAAAGTAAGAAACAAAACCAGTAGGTAAGTCGCCTATTATATCAGAATAGATATTAGCATTAACGCTGTAGTTTTTAGGGAATAAGTATTCTGCAGAAGCACCCCAGCCTTTTACATCAACTGTACCTGGAGCATTTACAGAAATACTGTATTGAATTCTTGTGTTTTCATCTAACAAATTAGCTAAACTTGGAGTTAAGCCTGGTTTTTGTTGAAGAGGAGTAACACTAGAAATGAAATCTTTGTATTTAGCAAAATAAGCGTAAACATCAATCAATAAACGCTTGTTGATTAAACCTTTGTAACCGATTTCGAATGAGTTGGTTGATTCTGGTTTGAATTCACCAAACTCTTGTACTTGCAATAATGCAGGATTAGGCGCACCGCCTAAAACGCTGGCACCAAAAGCACGTACACTTGCTAAAGTATAAACAGGATTAGTAGCGAAGTTATTACCATCTCTTAAAGCAGGTAAACCACCCATCAAACGAGTACCACCACCCACTAACAAGTTAATCCACTGATTTTGAGTAGTAGGGAAACGGTATGCAGATTGATAAGAGAAGCGTAAGTTATGATCTTCTGCTAATTTGTATACAGCAGATAATCTTGGTGTAAAGCGACCTTTGAAATTGGTATTTTTATCGTAACGGCCAGAAGCTGTTAATTTTAAACGATCGCCCAACATTTTTTGAGAAAGTTGGATATATCCACCAGTTTCATAGATTTTTAATACGCCCATGGTATCAGCAAAAAGGGTTCCTTTTGAATCTAATACATATTGACGAATATTACCACCAATTAATAAATCGGTACCAGTTTTAGCTAAGCCTAAATCATTGGTTAGGTTATATTGACCTTCTAAAGAGTTTAGTGCAGTTTTATCTAAAAACATACCACCACCTTTAGAAATTGGAGTAGATACTATAGATTGGAACAAAGGATTGCTACCAATGTATCCTGTAGGTCTGCCAAAATCGGCATAAGTTCTTGCGGCATTGTGTGCAGCAATAGCAGAAGTTCCAGCATCAATTTGTTTAACAAATGCTCTTAAGTAATCTGGGTACCAAGCAGTACTTGATTTCCAAGCTTCATTGAAATAACGAGCAGCAATTGTTGAGTTAAATGAATTACCAGCATTTTCACGAGTAACATAAGTTCTGATGTACCAGTTTTTTGCTTTAAATTCTAATTTATACTGCGCCATTTTCAAATCTTTCAAAGAGTAACGGTCTGAACCAGAATAAACGGTGTTACCATAACCCCATTGGCCAGCTAAGATAGCTTCTACTTTATCGTTTAATTTATAATGTA
The DNA here is from genome assembly GCA_947452295.1 of Sphingobacteriia bacterium. Taxonomy (GTDB): domain Bacteria; phylum Bacteroidota; class Bacteroidia; order Chitinophagales; family Chitinophagaceae; genus Sediminibacterium. Next base: position 30,639 of record CANGCK010000038.1, on the reverse strand, counting down.
ACGCGCCAGATAATTTAAAGTTTACGGTAGTTGGATCAACTACTTGATTTTCGCTATAACCTGTACGGCTTACATATGTATTATTAGAGAAATAATTACGAAGGCTACCATAAAGTACAGAAGAATATTCGCCATTTACTAAGCCGATACCTGCCAAACCTGCACTACCGGGTAAGCTTCTCAAGAACATATTATAAGCTGCTAAATTTGCAGAAGGGTAAGCAGCAAGGAACGCCTTAGAACCTGCATAAATACCATCAAAACCAGCAGGAGTAATTAAGCCTTTGATACCATTAAATACGCCGTTGGCTACAGCTCCCAGGCTAGAGTAGGTTTCATCGCCATAAACGTTTACACCGTCATAATTTGGATCTGTAGTTCTGGTTCCTGCCACAACTTGACCATTTTGTACACCAGACAAAGCAGTTCTGCTGTAATTTGATTCATTGCTAGCCAACCAATCTTGTGCTTGAACAAATTGTGCATTGAATTTATATGCAAATTTTTCAGACACTTTTTTAGACCAACGAACGCTCCAATCAGAATATGGAGAACGAGGGCGATACTTGTTGTCTACATGATTTACGCCTTGCTTAATTTGAAAACTTAGTCCTTGGTATTTAAAAGGGCTTTTGCTATTGATTAGCAAAGTACCGTTTGTACCACCTGGGCCATATAAAGCAGAAGAAGCACCTTGTAATAGTTCAACATTATCAACATCAAGCTCAGACAAACCAATCATGTTACCAACAGAAAAGTTCAAACCAGGAGCCTGGTTATCCATTCCGTCTACAATTTGGTTTAAGCGAATGTTACCACTGCTGTTAAAACCACGGGTACCAACACTTGTAAAAGTTAAGCTAGCTGAAATAACATCAACACCTTTTAAGTTGGCAATCATATCATAATAGTTAGCAGCAGGAGCATTGCGTATGGCAGATGCACTGATTCTCTCGATAGAAACCGGAGATTCAAGGATACGTTCAGGTACTCTTGAAGCAGAAACTACTATTTCATCACCTAAAGTGAAAGCTGCATTTAATTCTACCGCTACTGTTTCATTGTTGTTGTTAACAGAAACCTCTTTAGCAGCATAACCTACTGAAGAAAACACTAAAGTAAATGGTAATTTTTGCGTAGTTGAAAACTTGAAATTACCCTTATCATCTGTGTAAGTTCCCGCAGTGCCTCCTTTAACTGATACAGAAACGGAAGAAAGAGTTTCTTTACTTTTTCCGTTTTTAACACTACCAGAAACGGTTGTTGATTGTTGCGCAGATACTGAAAAAGTCAGCATTATTGCGAAAACAAGCAAACCGAAATGGGCTAATAATCTTCTCATAATGGAAATTTTGATTTGGAAATATAAGGCAAATTAGTATTTGTTAATTACTTGCAAAAATTTAATTTATAAGATACATCCATGATTTGTGGAGAATTTTTTTAATAAAAGAGCTATTTAGGGGTTATCAAGCCATAATTTTGCAATATGTCAGGTATAAAATTTCCACAACAAACAGCTTTTTACAGCGGAAAAGTAAGAGATGTATATACAATTCAAGCTAATTGGCTGGTTATGATTGCTAGTGACAGGATTTCTGCTTTTGATGTGATTTTGCCCAAAACAATTCCTTTTAAGGGGCAGGTTTTAAATCAAATTGCCGCATATATGCTTAAAAAAACAACGGATATTTGTCCGAATTGGCTATTAAGTTGCCCTGCACCCAATGTTTCCATTGGGAAAAAATGTACGCCATTTAAAATTGAAATGGTGGTTAGGGGAAATTTAGTAGGGCATGCCTGGAGAACCTATCAATCTGGTGATCGAGTTATTTGTGGGGTTACCATGCCAGAAGGATTAAAAGAAAATGATTTTTTCCCCAGTCCAATTATAACCCCAACTACCAAAGCAACTGAAGGGCATGATGCAGATATTTCTAAAGAAGAAATAATTGCGAATGGGTTGGTTACGGAGAATGACTGGATTTTATTAGAAAAATACACGTTACAACTATTTCAGCGAGGTAAGGATATTGCAGCAGAAAGGGGCTTGATTTTAGCAGATACCAAATATGAATTTGGCAAAATTGGTGATACTATATACTTAATGGATGAAATTCACACACCAGATTCGTCGAGGTATTTTTATGCTGAAGGATTTGAGGAAAGACAATCGACAGGGGCTCGTCAAAAACAGTTAAGCAAGGAATTTGTAAGAGAATGGCTAATTGCCAACCACTTTATGGGAAAAGAAGGGCAAAATGTACCGGAGATGTCGGAGGAGTGGATAAATACCATCAGCCAAAGATATATTGAGCTATATGAAAAAGTTATAGGAGAATCATTTAACCCAATACATCTTACAGCAGCTGAAACAGATCAGAAAATTATTGAAGCAATAGCGGAGTTACCTATTTAACGTCAAACTCACTTTTATTTATGAGTTCATTTAATTTAGGCCGTAAACGGGCTTGACTTTTGTTGAAAATATTTCTGCCTTTATCGATACCTTTTCTAAATGCTTCTTGCCGTTCTAAGGGAAGATGAATGGTTTCTTTACAATCAATGCTACAACAGCCATCAAAGGCATCGGCACATTCTTTACATTGTATAAAGAGCAAGTGACAGCCATCGTTTTTGCAATTGGTATGATGGTCGCAGGGTTTTCCGCATTGATGGCAATTGGCTATTACATCTTCTGTAACTCTTTCCCCTAAGCGATCATCAAAAACAAAGTTTTTTCCAATGAATTTAGCAGTAAGACTTTGTTCCTTTATTTGTTTGGCGTAATTAATTATCCCCCCTTCTAAATGGAATACATTATTAAATCCTTCATGAAGCATGTATGCACTGGCTTTTTCGCACCTAATGCCACCTGTACAATACATGATAATATTTTTGTCTTTATGCGCTTGCATCATTTCTGCGGCCATAGGTAGTTGTTCCCTGAAAGTATCAGAAGGAATTTCAACTGCATTGGTAAAATGTCCCACTTCAAATTCATAATGATTCCGCATATCAATAACAATTGTTTGCGGATCTTCTAATAATTGGTTCATTTCAGCTGCATTCACATATTTTCCTTTTCTCTCCATAGAAAATGACGGGTCGATGATGCCGTCCGCAACAATTTTGTCGCGTACTTTAATTTTTAATACCCAAAAACTTTTTCCTTGTTGTACTTCATCATTCAATCCTTTTCCGTCATATACAGCGATATTTAACCGCAAATTTTGTAAACCTTCGGTATTTTCAATTAATTCCTTGAATGCTTCCAAGTGATGGGTAGGTACACTTATCTGTGCATTAATTCCTTCAGTAGCGATATATATTCGGCCAAAAACCTGCAAGTCTTTTAACGTTTTATAGAGATCGTCCCTATATTTTTGCGGATTTTGTACAGTGAAATAGCGATAAAAGCTAATGGTAGTTCTTTGAAAAGTTTCTTTCATCAACTTTTCCTTCAACTCTTTGTTGGAGATGCGATTATGCAATAATGCCATAAAACAAATTTTAGACATAGCAACGCTATGTTCCGTTAAATTAATGGAGCTGCATTTAAGGCAGCCAAAATTCGCTACAAATTTAGTAATTATCTTGTTAATGGCATTAGAATTCTTACTCCACTCCTACTTTCACTGCTGTTGTTTTTACCTTGAACAACATCGACTCTTAGTAATTTGAAAATATTTTCAAGACCTAAAAAATATTCTGCGTAATTGGTTCCATTGTTCGCATACAGCAAGTTTGTACCAGTTACTAAAAACCAATTTAACTTTTTAAGAACCGGAATTTTATTGGTTAAAAAACCATTTAAATGGTATTCAACATGTGCAACGGTATGAAATGAGGCAGTATTTGCAAATTCATAATACTTAGCTAATTGAAAGCTTTGCATTACTGTACTGGTAAAAATTGTTTGATTACCATTAAAATGTTGCCAATCGGGTAAAAATGTTTTATCAGCATTTAAAAATCCGCCAACACCAATATTGTAACTAAGCCTTCCCATTAATTTGGCGTTTAAGTTGTCGGACATCATACAATTCCATCGAGTATAATCTATATCACTACTTAGCAATCCGTTAATACCTTTGTTGATGGTTGCAGAAAACAATGGAAACTTGGAACCCACTTTTATTTTTCGTTCAGCAAGTTCAATATATTTTGTACCCGGCTGCCAATTTATCCCAAAACTTATGATTGAAGCTTGGTGATTGACCATCGGTGCACTTGGTGTTTCTACCGGATAGTTAGGTGTAAAACTTCTATCTTTTACATCTTTCCAAGAAACCATGTCAGACAGATTGTTGAGTGGTATTCTGTTTTGAAACTGAAAGCCAATATTTAATTCAAGACCATTATTCATTGCTTTGTTGTAGAAGAATTTAAAATAACTTGCTTCGTAGATTTTCAAGAAATTTTGTTCTGTTAACAATGAGTAATTAGTATTTAAAGCAGCTTGTTGTTCGTTTAATGGTTGATTATTAAAAGTGAAAATTTGTTTCCCTCCCGAAATGGAGATTTTATTTGCGTACTTACTTCCATAATTAAAGTTAACCGAGAGGCCGGGATTAAAATGTTTATTTGCAAATCCGTATCGAAGAGTAGAAATGATACTTAGATAATTTCTGTTTTCATAGGTTTTAGAAAAACTTGGCACTAAATTTAATACGCCGCCTTCAACCGTATTATAGTTAATGGCTCTAATAAGGGGGTTGAAACTTAGACTGCTTTTACTAGATTGATGGCTAATGGAGTATCCCCAGAGCAAACCTTTAGAAAGGCTGAATTTATTGTTTTTGTGATCTATAGAATCTAAATAATGAGGGTCTTTTCTAACTAATTCTAAGCTGTCTTTTTTATGATAGTCTAATTTTTCTTCAGTCAACAATGTTAATGGTCGAATAGTATCCCAAAATCCTGAAGTTTTTTTATTCGAACCATCAATGTATTTTAATATGGTATTGCCGAAATGTTTTTTAGTAAAGGAAGGTTCTAGATCAAATTGATCATATACTTGCAAAAAACTTCCAAAAAAATCGAAGCCTAAAAATTTTCCTGCGGGAAAAATGTGTTGATTTTTAATTACCCAATATTTCCCATACGGAATATAGTTTTGTTGAATAACCAATGTGTCGAGCGACTGCATTTGCTGTTTCTTGTAAATGGATAAATCTACACTTTGTATACGCCATTCGTTTTCGATGATATTTATGTATCCTGAAAAAAGTGGTTCATACGCTCTAAGCGGAATGACTTTTATTCTACTAATTTCTTTTCCAAATTCATAATAAGTCCCTTCAAATTTATATTTATAGTAGTTTAAAGCATTGTTGGCAATAGGTGAAATAAATCCTCTAGGATTTAATCCGCGGCCTAATGAAATAATATTTTCATAAAATGAAATAATTTGTGGGTTACCCAGTCCAAATCCGTTGCTGTTTCCACTTACTTTAGTAGCAACGATTTCTACTTTTTTGTTATTGGGATACTCTGCAGAATAATTGGCAATTGACTCCGACAAGAAAATCATTTTTCTTTTAGCGGTATCACCATCTTCAAAATCAACATTTGATCCCATAAATTTTGTAGGATAATTGCGCAATTGCAATTGTCCTTTAATATACACAAAACAGGAAAATTTTTTTATTTCATTTAAATAAACTGGTCTGTTTTTAATTGCTTTTTTGATGATTGGATAAGCAGGATCTTCAGCACCAGATTTTACAGCTACTTCTTTTAATTGGTAATTGATTGGAACCAGTTCAAAATGCTGAATGATTGATTTACTGCCCACCATTATTTTTTTCTCAACACTAGCATATCCTACAAACTGGGCAATTAGGGTATATTCGCCTGGGTGAAGTGCTATTTCGTAGGCTCCATTTTTATTTGCAGAAACGCCAATAGTTGTACCTTTTATTAATATGGAAGAGAAGGGAAGTGCAATACTATCGGTTGCTGAGCGGATAGAACCACTAACAGTTTGAGCATATAATTGCTGGCAAATTCCTAGAAAAACAAAAGCAGTAAAAAAAAATTTACACATAAAATGAATTGAGTAAAAAAAAGGCGATAATCAAAAAAATAAGGCCGAAAGAAATTCGGCCTTGCGATGATTTTGATAAAATATAAAAGAATATGCTTTATCCAATTCTTTCTTTCCATGCAAGCATACCACCAGTAACATTGATGGTATTTTTAAAACCAGCCATATCTAAAATCATACAAGCCTGACCGCTTCTATTTCCGCTTCTGCAGTATATATACAAAGGTTCTTCCTTTAATTTTTCTAGTTCTTCAAAATCCATTGATTGAATTTTACCCAAGGGAATTAGTGTACCGCCTACATTAAATTCTGCATGTTCATGAGGTTCTCTTACATCAATTAAATTAAATTGCTCACCGGCATCAAATTTAGCTTTTAGTTCTTCTACTGTAATTGTTTGCATATGTGTAAATATTTATTGTGATATATTGATTCCTGTTGTATCTTTTATTGTTGGTGCAGTTTCGCTGATATATAGATCCATTAATTGACCAGATCTGATTTTGTTGGATAGTTTTTTTCCAGAAGTATCTACGGCAGTAGAATTTATTTCTGGAATTTGTTTAACAATAAATGCGGCGCCAGAATCTTTAATTGCTCCAATGGCTATGATAGAACCGATATTGATATTTAGGGCTGTTAAATAATTGCGTGCTTCATTTAATGTTTTTCCAACAATATAAGGAACATCTATTTCGGCATCACCTACTCCACTGCCTAGTACAAAACCGATCATAGTTCCTAAAGACACTTTGGTGCCAGGTTGAATAGGCGAACCATTGATTAACATTTCTAATACTGCATTTTTAGCGATATCGGGTTTATAGGTTACTTCCCCTAATTTCAACCCAAGACTTTGCAGATACATTTCGGCACTTTTAATTGAAAAGCCAGCAAGGTTAGGTAATTCAATTTGAGGGGGGATTACTCTATTTACCGTTAAATATACTGTTCTCCCATGTTTTACGATTTCATCTCCTTCAGGTGTTTGGCGAATAACAGACTGTTTGGCGGCGGTGTCAACAAATACTGAATCTTGAATAACCACATCAAAACCTTTGTCTTCTAAAATTTTTTGTGCTGCAAGCATATTTTGCCCAACGATGGAGGGCACTTTTTCTGATTTCCCAAAATTGGTAATCCAGTCGAGTGATCCAAAAAACAATAAAATCATCAGTAAAATGATTGCACATCCTACTGCGATGTTTACCCAAAGTGGTTTATTTGTAATAAATTTAAACACAGTGTTATGAGTTAAAAGTTAAAGTATTATTGATGATTGAGGGCTTGTTCTACAACAGCTGAATAAAATGTAGTTAAACTTAATCCCATTGCTTTTACCTGTTGAGGTATCACGGACGCTTCACTTTGTCCGGGAACGGTGTTTACTTCTAACATATAAGGAATTTGTTGCTGGCTATTATAAATAAAATCTATTCGAATAACGCCTCTACAATTTAAAATTTCATAAACTTTTTTGGCAGCGGTTGACAATTTATCTTTTAGTTCATCATCAATCAAAGCGGGCGTTGTTTCAATACTTTTTCCTTGGTATTTAGCTTCGAAATCAAAGAAATCGTTGTTGGTAGTGATTTCAGTTATGGGTAATACTGTAATATCATTTCCTTGTTTAAAAACGCCAATAGTAAATTCTCTTCCACTAATAAATTCTTCAACCAATATTTGGCTATCTTCATTAAAAGCCTTGTCGATAGCGGCTTGCAGCTGGTTGGCATCAGTAACTTTGCTCATACCAATACTGCTACCACCACTATTGGGTTTTACGAAAACCGGAAGGGTTAATTGATGAAGTATTTGATTGGTAGAAACGGGGGTATGTTTAAAAAGGTGCATTGATTTAGCTACATGAATTCCACTGAAAGCTGCAACAGCAACAGTAAATCTTTTGTTCATGGTAAGTGCTGAGGTAGCTGCATCACAACTGGTATAGGGCAATCCAATCATGTCAAAATAACCTTGTAGTTTGCCGTCTTCGCCTGGAGTTCCGTGAATGCACAATAGAACAACATCAAAATTAATTTTTTGGCCGTTATGTTGGATAGAAAAATCGTCTCTATTTACAGTTGATTTTAATCCAGATGCATCTTCATACCACCAACCAGTTGGATTGATGTCGATTTTAAACACATCATATTTATTACTATCGAGGTTATTACCCACCGTTACGGCACTTTTATAACTAATTTGGGCTTCGCCACTTAATCCGCCTGTAACTAGCGCTATTTTCTTTTTCATGTATATGTTTCTACAATTTATATAAGTCACATGGAATATGATTATTAAACCATATAGCAGGAATGCATTTTTGCATTTTGTTCAATTTAAAACCAAACTCCATCAACAAAGATAAGAATAAGGGATAAAGCAATTACAAGCAGTGGGGATAAAGACAATAAAAAAGGGAGAACTAAAAAAATTCTCCCTCAATCATTTTGGCCAATTAAGGCAATTATTGCCTTTTAGATGTGTAATTTGTCTTTTTTAGCCATTAATTCTTCTACTGTTTCGGTATATAGATCGTCGTGTACACAACAATCTACCGGACAAACAGCTGCACACTGGGGTTCTTCATGAAAACCCTGACACTCAGTACACTTATTCGGAGTGATGTAGTAAGTGTCGGAACTAATAGGTGCAATACGTGCATCTACTTCTACTGAGGTACCATCGAGGAGGGTGAAACTACCTTTTGCAGTTGTGCCATCGGCGATTGCCCATTCAACGCCACCTTCGTAGATTGCATTATTTGGACATTCTGGTTCACATGCTCCACAATTGATACATTCATCTGTAATTTTGATTGCCATATAAAATGGGTTTGTTGGTTGAGTGAATTTACATTTGCTTTACAAAAATACGGTTGACAAATGACTTTACAAGAACGAATTACATTATTGTTACGATTAAGGGAATATATTTTATCAAATTCACCGGAATGGGAGGCTATAAAAGAGCGTGCCTACCGAGAGAACCAGTGGTTTATTCCTGAATTTATTGAAACGTCGGTTAAAAATATAGCCGAACAGTTTCTTTCTGCAGATTCTTTGAAAGGGTGGGCAAAATCCTATGAACTGTTAGATCAACCTGTTTTAGGGCATAAAATAGGTATTGTAATGGCAGGAAATATTCCATTAGTAGGATTTCACGACCTGCTTTGTGTATTTCTGAGTGGACAAGAAGCCATGATTAAGGCCTCCTCAAAGGATGAGTTACTTATTAAGCATTTGGTGAATAAATTAATAGAATGGAATAGTGCGGCACAACATGTGCTGCAATTTGCTGAAAAGCTCAGCAACTGCAGTGCATATATTGCAACGGGCAGCAATAATTCTAGTCGATATTTTGATTATTATTTTGGGAAGTACCCGAATATTATACGTAAAAACAGGACGTCTATTGCTGTACTTGATGGAAGTGAAACAGCTGAGGAACTGGCTTTATTGGCGGATGATGCAATGTTATTTTTTGGATTAGGCTGTCGGAATGTAACGCAGTTGTATGTTCCAGAATTATATGACTTTGTTCCATTGTTAACTGCTTTCAAAAAATATGCGCATTTTATAGAATACCATAAATACAAGCACAATTTTGATTATCATTTGGCCTTATTGATTATGGGCGGAAAGTATTATATGAATAACGACACGACTATTTTCACGCCAAATGAGTCGCCATTTTCGCCGGTGAGTCAGATACATTATGTAACTTACGGACAGGGAACAGCTCTTAAAGAACTTATAGAAAGCAAAAAAGAATTGATACAATGCATAGTGGGACATGAATATACCCCATTTGGCAAAGCACAAAGCCCGGGACTAAACGAATATCCGGATGGAGTAGATACTATGGCATTTATTGCGTCACTATCAAAATGACATTTTCAACAATAAAAAGCTGACTGATTTACCAAATTTTAAAAACATTTGTTAAATGGCATAAAGTTGTGAACTGTCAATTAAACAGCTTCGTTTATTTGCTAATAGAAAGGCATACATTTTGACACAAAATAATCAAACAAAAAGAGCTATGAATTGGAAAAATGGTTTAACAATTATGGCGATTAGTGCCACTACAGCACTAGTCAGTGTGTGGTGCTACGGAAAATTCGTAGAATACCAACATGCGGGAATGCAACAATCGGGGAAAGTACCGGTTAATTATGCAGGTTTTTTTGGCAATGATGGTGGAGGGCCTGGGCCGGTTGATTTTAGTGGGGCTGCAACAAGTGCAACACCAGCGGTGGTGCATATTAAAACACGCACTAAAGCAAAGGAAATTGCAAGTTCTCCACAAAGAGGCAGGAATCCATTTTCGGATTTTTTTGGGGATGACTTTGGGGATTTTTTTGGAGGAGGGCCTAGAATACAACCAGAGCAAAAGGCCAGTGGTAGTGGAGTATTGATAACTGAAGATGGTTATATTGTAACCAACAATCACGTGATAGATGGAGCAGATGAAATTAATGTAACATTAGCCAATAAGAAATCGTATAAAGCCATTTTAGTGGGGCAAGATCCTAATAGCGATATTGCTGTTATTAAAATTGAAGGGAAAACATTCCCTTATTTAATATATGGCAATAGTGATGAAGTGAAGTTGGGACAATGGGTTTTAGCAATTGGTTATCCATATTCATTGGATATCACTGTAACTGCCGGGATTATCAGTGCAAAATCAAGATCTATCGGTATAAACAGTAAGCAGGGCAATAGTCCGATAGAATCATTTATTCAAACAGATGCAGCTGTAAATCCTGGAAACAGTGGAGGTGCATTGGTGAACACAAGTGGAGAATTAGTAGGTATTAATTCTGCGATTGCCTCCCCTACAGGATCATATACGGGATATTCTTATGCAATTCCTGTGAATATGGTTAAGAAAATTGTTACTGATATTGTAAAATATGGTACAGTACAACGTGCATATATTGGCATTGTATTTCCAAGAGACGAGATAAGTGATGAAGAAAAAAGAGCAGTTGAAAAAGAGTTAGGCACATCATTTAAGGAGGGAGAAGGTGTTATTGCGTTAGATGTTGCCGAAGGTGGTGCAGCTGCAGCTGCAGGTTTAAAGAAGGGCGACTTAATTACTAAAATCAATGGCATAACAGTTACGAGTGGAGCAGAATTGCAAGAGCAGGTAGCCAGATTTAAACCAGGAGATAAAGTTACCTTAACTTATAAACGAGCTGGAAAGGAAGCAACAGCTAATTTGACTTTAAAAAATAAAGTAGGCAATACAGATGTAGTAAAATCGAGCAGTATACTTGAAAAATTGGGAGGAGAACTGACTACACTTGATAAAAAAATTGCTGCGGCAAATGATGTTAGCGGGGGCGTACTGGTAAAGAAAGTTGGTTCGGGTTTATTGAGCAAAAGCAAGATGGAAGATGGATTTGTTATTACTGGTGTAAACGGTAAAGAAATAGAAAACCTGGAGGAATTTAAAGAAGCAATTAAATCTATTAAAAACGGAAGTATTCGTTTAGATGGCTTCTACCCTGGATTTGAGGGAAGATATACTTATCCTTTAAAGATGAGTGAAGAATAAATGTACGTATTTAAAATATAAAAGCGAGTCGTTTCATGGTGAGACGACTCGCTTTTTTTATTGAAAATCTCGACAAATCATTTAACCAATTTTTTCATATACGATGTATTCACCAGCTTGCAACTCAAATTTTTCTGTATGGCTGAAGTTGAATTCCATTTGGGAGAAAACGTTTTTAAATCTACCCTGAAGCCAAATATGGCTGACGTCAATCGTTAATTTGTTGTGGTCAGAAACGTTAAGTAAAACCAATACTACTTGCTCATTTTTTCTTCTAAAAAAGGCCATCAATTGGTTGTCGTGCGTAGAGGGTAAAATAAATGTTTCGCCATTCTGAATAGCTACATTATTTTTTCGAAGAAAAGCCAATGATTGATAGAAACTATGCAGCGAAGGGTTAGGACTCCAATCTATAACATCTTTATCGAAGAATTTAAGTCGTTTAGTATTTTTAGTTTCCTGGCCACTGTAAATGAGTGGCATGCCCATCCAGGTAAAAGAAAAAACGGCCCAAGCTTTTGCTGCTACTCCAAATTTTTCCATTTCGGTTCCGTTCCAACTATTTTCATCGTGATTAGATGTAAAAAATAATTTGATAGCGCCATCGGGATATTGAGCATAGGCATGCAGCACGTTTCTGATGTCATTTAAACTGGCAATTGATTTTGCGTATCTTTCACATTCATGCATCCACCACCAAGCATAGGTGGCATCAAATACTTGATGATAGGCAACAACTTCGCATTCGGCCAACCAAAATAATTGTTTGCAGTTGTTAAAGCTAGTTCTAGCTTGCATCCAAAAGTCTAGTGGAACCAAATGCGCCATGTCGCATCTAAATCCATCGATATCACATTCATTTACCCAAAAATGCATTGCATTAATTAGCTCATTGCGCATTTCGGGGATATCAAAATTCAAATCAATTACATCATGCCAGCCATTTTTTTCTGTAAAATTTCCTTGTGCATCGCGCATCATCCAGTCGGGGTGTTCAATTGTCCAGTGATGATCCCATCCAGTATGGTTGGCCACCCAATCGATGATAAGTTTAAAACCCAATTGATGTGCTTTTTCGACCAAATGTTTAAAATCATCTAAAGAGCCAAATTCAGGATTAATAGTTGAGTAACTGCTACAAGCATAGTAGCTACCTAAACTACCTTGCCGAACTTTTTTGCTAATTGGGGTAATGGGCATTAGCCACAATATTTCCACTCCCATATCTTTCAAACGAGGCAAATGTTTTGAAAAAGCGGCAAAGGTACCTTCAGCAGTAAATTGTCTGATATTCACTTCATACATGGTAGCATTGTTGGCCCAGGAAACTGAAGAAAATTGATTGGTCATTGGTGATGAATATAAAACAGTTATATAATGATTATCGTTTAAAAAAAGAAAAGCACCAACCGAGAAATACTACAGCCAAAGCGCCAGCTACATTAAGCCATAAAAATCCTAAGCCAATAACATGATATTTATCTAACAAAAAAAGTGATATTACAAAAAGTTCCCCAACAATAGCTGCGTTAAATACAGCATTTCCTTGGATTTTTTTACAATAAAAAGCGATGATAAAAATGCCAAGAATTACACCATAAAACAAAGAACCCAATACATTTACGGCTTCAATTAAACTTCCCATACCTGTTGCTATTTCAGCAGTAATCACACAAAACACACCCCATGCAAAAGTGTATAATTTTGAGTAGCGAAATTGAGCGGCATCCAGTGCTTCAGGGCTTAATGCATTATTGGTAAAATAGCGACAATGAAAATCTACCATGGTAGAGGAAGCCAGCGCATTGAGTGCCGCAGCAATTGAACCCCAGGCTGCTAAAAAAATGATGGCAATTAATAAACCTACCAATCCTTTAGGTAAAAAATCTACTACAAATCGGAGGAAAATATAATTGGTGTCATTTGTATCGGCACCTGGAACAGCTTTTTCTAGGATGGTTTTATATTCTTTCTTTAATTGGTTCATTTGAATAGCACCTAATTGAATACTGTCTTTGTATTGATTAGATTGTTGAATGATATACAACTGGCTATTGGCTTGTTGATTCATTTGTTGGTCATCAAATTGATATTTAATAGCTAATAAAGAATCTTTATAAGGAGTTTGCAATGCTTTTTCTTCAACTGCTTTATTAAAAAAAATAGGGGAAGGATGGAATTGATAAAAAGTAAACAATAAAGCTCCTATCAATAAAATAGCAAATTGCATAGGCACTTTAACCAAGCCATTTACTAAAAGTCCCATTCTGCTCTGGGTATTATTTTGTGCTGTTAAATATCTGCCTACTTGAGACTGATCTGTTCCAAAATAAGAAAGCGCTAAAAAGAAACCACCTATAATACCACTAATGATATTGTATTTGTCTTTCCAATCGAAACCCTTTTGAGTGAAGCCGGTTGTAATTACATTGAGTTTTCCGGAAGCGCCGCTAATTTTCAAGGCTTCATTGAAGCCAATATTTTCGGGGAGATGGTGTACAATTAAATAACCAGCAATAAACATACCTATGAAGATGATCAACAGTTGAAGTTGCTGGGTATAGGCAACTGCTTTTGCTCCACCAGTTACGGTATAAACAATTAGTAGTCCACCCATCACAATATTGGTATAAAAAATATCCCAACCCATTAAAGAAGATAAAATGATGGAAGGCGCATAAATGCTGATACCAGTAGAGAGTGCTCGTGAAACTAAAAACAAGGAGGAAGTGAGCACACGAGTTTTAGCATCAAATCTTTGTTCTAAAAATTCGTAAGCAGTAAATACTTTTAGTTTATTAAAAAGGGGTACAAAACTGATGCTAATAACAATCATTGCCAATGGCAGCCCAAAATAGTATTGCACAAAGCGCATTCCATCGGTAAAGGCTTGTCCGGGTGCAGATAAAAAAGTAATTGCACTAGCCTGCGTTCCCATAATACTTAGTAAAACCATGTACCATGGCATACTTCGATTGCTTAAAAAATATCCTTCTAAATTTTTAGTGGTTCGGCTTTTATAAATGCCATACAAAATTATACCGACTAAAGTTATAATTAATATTGACCAATCTAATTTACTCATTGAAAGTGTTTTGTAAACCAATAAAAAAATACAATCATTGCAATTAAAAAAAACAATACCAATAAGTACCATTTTTTCCAAGAGTTGAATAAAGGAATTTTGCTGTTCATTTATTTAGATTTAGTGCTCATTAAACCACCGGCCAGTACGCCTAAAAGAAGTCCAATAATTAGGCCGATTTTTACATTTTTTATAAATACGCCTAATACAATTCCAATAATCACAATGGTTAAAAAACTAATTTTTTTTCGAGGTTGCATCGTTTTTATTTTGCGGAAGGTAAACTAATTATATTGGCCATTAAACGATAAGCGCCTGCAACACCAGCAGGCAATTGACGGAATAATACTAGGCTTAAATAGGTGATATTACCCTTCCCATATTTTGCAGTAACCAGGCTTCCATTGGTTTGTTTTTCATTAGCGTCGTTCATGCCTAATAAATAGTCGTAAGGAGCATTTACAACATCGGCCTGATAAGTACTTCGTTCTTGAATCCATCCTTCAAAATCTTTGTTGTTAATGGTATTGGGGAAATTAAGAAAAGCATGATTGGGAAGAAGGAATTGAACAGGGGCGTTTTCTTCTGTTACACGTATATTGCTGATATTAAATGGATATGGGCCTACTTTTACTTTTTTGTTACCCACCAAATTGCTTTTTAAATATTGAACAATTAAGTGACCTCCATTTTCTACAAATCGATTCAATACTTCATTTTTAGTGGTTAACCATTCGTGAATATTATACGCACGAATCCCTACTACAATCACATCAAATTTCTTCAATTGTTCGTCAGTTAGTTGCGATTCATTTAAAAAATTAACTGAGTACCCCAATTCCTCCAATCCTTCCGGCACAAAATCGCCGGCACCAACTATATAGCCCACATTTTTTGGCACCGTAATAATTTTATGGTTGATTAATGTAACCTGATCATTATAAAAATAGTTGATAGAGGGGATATGATTGTACTTAATGGTTTTAAGGTAATGAGAGAATGCAAATTTGTTGCCATTCAATTCGTAGCTTACTGTTGCATAAAGTTTATTGGAGCGCTGAGTAATCTTCATTTTTTGCAAAGCTAAAGGGAATGAATACGCACTACCTGATTCTACATTCATCAATGTATCAATAGAAAACAGTTTTTTTTCGGTTTCGTCATTTATACTGATGGTGATGGGTAATAATGCGGCCGTAAAATTGGTTTTAAATTGAAGTTGCAATGGAGGAGTTGCAATATTTTTTTTGTTAATCGATTCTACATTGGTAAGTACCACGTTTTTATTCAATGAAACTATAATTGGAGCAATTACATTTAAGGGTTGGTATACCTCTCCCCTAACAGGGTCCACGTATTTATATTGAACTGGTTTGTTTATTGTAAAGCTTATTCCATGAATGGACCATACAAATTTTACCCAGTAAGGAGCTTCGGATTCAGCTTTGCCAATTAGGTCATAATCTGAGACTGAAAAATTACCAATTCCATTCATTGGATTTTCTAACCAATAAGGTTGAGTTATTTTTTTATTTTTATCTATGTTGAAAGATTTGGTAAACCCAATATTCGCATTAACAACTGGATTTATATTTAGGCTGGTGTCGAAAGATTGGGTATCACCGGTATTAAGGATTACTTGATTCAATATGGCATCTACCTTATTGCGTTTATTGAGGAAAATATTAACGGACAATTTTTCACCGGGTATGGCGTATTCAGCATCGGTAGTAGCTTCTGCAAAAATTCCGCTACAGGCAACAATCAGGTCTTCTACTTCTTTTTTCTTCACCTGCCACCAAATGTCTTTATAAGTAATCCTTTGCAATACCTTGTACAATTCTATTAAAGGCGCCACAGTATATTCGGGATGATCGAAATTATAAGAGTTGATGATTTGATTGGTCATTTGCTCTAAAGCCGGACCTTCCTGGGGAATTCTGCTCCAATCGGTTGTAATGCCCTCCATCAAGTCATTTTTGGCAGAATCTCCTGCAAGGGTAACAAAAAACTCATTTACAGCCCCTTTACGACGCGGCCGCCCCTCGCCTTGGCTCTTATGCATACTTCTGGCTTCTCCGCCAACTTCACCATAGCTTTTACCCAATAAAGCACTATAAACACCAGCATCTACTTTTAACTGGTTATCGCTGGTAGTATTGGCCCCTCCAAAATTAAACGTATTCCAAAGAAGGCGTTTGGCCAGCCAGGGTTTAACCCATTTTAGTTGTTCGGGAAAACGGTTAGGGTCAGCTGCGGCTTTAAAAGCCTCCTGAGAGAGGATGGCAGAGGCTGCATGGTGACCATGACCAGCACGGGCATCACCAGGAAATCTGTTAATGATGATATCGGGTTGAAATTTTCTGATGACCCAAACCATATCAGCAAGCACTTTTTCCTTATTCCAAATTTTAAGTGTTTCATCGGCTGTTTTACTGAATCCAAATTCATAGGCTGTACTAAAATATTGTTCAGCACCATCTACTCTTCTGGCGGCCAATAATTCTTGTGTTCTAATTAAGCCTAACTCAATACCTTGCTCGCTGCCAATTAAATTCTGGCCACCATCTCCCCGAGTAAGGCTTAGATAAGCTGTTCTATATTTTTTTTCTTTAGCTAGATAGGGTAAAAAGCTGTTGTTTTCGTCATCAGGATGTGCTGCAACATACAATACGCTACCCAATACATTTAATTTCTTTAATTGGGCATAAATCTCAGAACTAGAAGGAATTTCGGGAGATTGACCTATTGCGTTTAAGCCGAAAAAACAGCAAATTAATAAGAAAAAAAAGCGATAACAAATTGAGGGACATCTTAAAAGCATATCAGTAGTTTTATCATTCAAACGAAGATAAAACTACTGATAAGATATAGATTAGTGACTAAAAAAATAATTTATTTAAAATTCTAGTTATTTATGGGATAGGTATTGTTTAATTTGGTCGTGAATGGGCTTACTTAAAGGCACATTCGGCATCCGTAAATAGTTTTCAATTAATTTTTGCTCTGTTAAGAACGCTTTTACACCTGCGGGGTTATTTTCTGCAAACATCAGATCGTATGCTTCCATTAAGCCGTCATTAAGTTGTTTAGCGGCATTAAAGTTCTGCAACAAACAATGACGTACCATATCGCCAAAAGTTTTTGGGAAAGCGTTGGCAGCTACACTGATTACACCTTCCATTCCACAAGCAATTTGAGGGAGTGCCAAGGCATCATCACCACTAACTACTAAAAAATCGG
Source organism: Sphingobacteriia bacterium (assembly GCA_947452295.1). Taxonomy (GTDB): domain Bacteria; phylum Bacteroidota; class Bacteroidia; order Chitinophagales; family Chitinophagaceae; genus Sediminibacterium. Next base: position 12,688 of record CANGCK010000038.1, on the reverse strand, counting down.
AAGGTTTATCACGTAGAATTTGCATGCATTGTGCCATATCGCCACTGGCTTCTTTGATTCCAATGATATTGTCAATGTCATTAGCTAGTCTTAAAATTGTTGCCACTGTCATATTTCTACCTGTTCGCCCAGGAATGTTGTAGAGCATTATTGGTTTAGGAGAAACAGCAGCTATCATTTTATAATGCTGGTAAATACCTTCTTGAGAAGGTTTATTGTAATAAGGGGAAGCGCTTAATATAGCGGCAGCCTTTTCTAATGGAAAATGAGTAAGGTCATGAATTAAATCTGCGGTATCATTGCCACCGATGCCAACAACAACTGGTACACGACCAGCTACTTTGTTGTAGGTAAAATTAAGCATCTCTATTTTTTCTGGGTTGGTTAAAACTGGCGTTTCCCCTGTAGTGCCTAAAGTGACTAAATATTCAACTTCTCCTGCAATCACAGTATCAATTACACGGCCAAGTGCATCAAAGTCTACTTCGTTTTTGTGTGTAAAAGGAGTGATTAATGCTACACCTGTACCTTTTAATTGTTGTTGAATGCTCATGATTGATGTGCTTTATTGATTGATAATAAGAAGATTTGATGGATATTAATGCTTTTTTTAGGTTGAATTACTACTATTTCAGCTATTTTAGAAAAACTAACATTACAACATTAAGCTGCGATTAATGTTTTGTTGTTTCTTCCCAGAAACCCATTTTGCAATATTTATCGATGCGATTATTTACTCTTTCACTAGGTGTTTTTCCTTTAACCTCATTAAGTGCATTCACAATATAGCTTTTTAAGATGTCGGCGGCTTCTTGGTAGTCCCAATGAGCGCCACCAATGGGTTCATGTACAATTTCGTCTACCAAACCAAAGCCTTTCATATCTTTTGCGGTGAGTTTAAGTTGTTCTGCGGCCAATTCCTTTTTTTCCCAGCTGCGCCATAAGATAGAGCTACAACTTTCTGGAGATATAACTGTGTACCAAGTATTTTCCATCATCAGTACTTTATCGCCTACCCCAATTCCTAAAGCACCACCACTAGCACCTTCGCCAATAATTACTACAATTACGGGTACTTTTAGGCGGATCATTTCATAAATATTTCGGGCAATGGCTTCACCTTGGCCGCGTTCTTCTGCTTCCAGACCTGGAAAAGCGCCGGGAGTATCAACCAATGCAATCACAGGCTTGTTAAATTTTTCGGCCAGCCGCATTAATCTGAGTGCTTTACGATAACCTTCTGGATTAGCCATACCAAAATTACGCAACTGACGCATTTTAGTATTTGCCCCTTTTTGGTGCCCTAAAATCATAACGGTATCACCATCTAATTGAGCAAATCCACCCACCAAAGCTTTATCATCTTTTACGTTACGGTCGCCATGCAACTCAACAAAATTGGTGCACATTTTTTCAATGTATTTAAGCGTATAGGGTCTATCGGGATGACGGCTTAATTGTACTTTTTGCCAAGGAGTTAATTGACTGGTGATTTCTTTTCTTTTTTCAATGATGGAAGCTTCCAATTGTTGAATTGTAGAAGAGTAATCTATCTTAGGATTTTTTTCGGCCAACTTCTTAGCATCATCAATTTGTTCATATAATTCTTTGATAGGCTTCTCGAAATCTATAAATTGTCTATTAGGGTATTGAGGCATAATCATCATTTGAGTATGTAAAAATAAGGATTGAATTTTTTTTTGAAAATATTTGTTTTGAAAAATATTTTTCCCTTATCTTTGCACTCCTGAAAAAGGAATGGATCGGTAGTTCAGTTGGTTAGAATGCCGCCCTGTCACGGCGGAGGTCGCGGGTTCGAGTCCCGTCCGGTCCGCAGAAATACAAAAAAAGCCCTCTATTTTAAGGGCTTTTTTAATTTAGGTTCTAATTTCAGAAACTATAATTTTTCAGTTATATATAATTTTTCAAAGATTTCTGTTGATTTAGAAAAATAACATAAAAATATTTAGCAAATTTTCAAAGGTTAACATCAAATTCAGAAGGAGTTTAATAAGATCTTGGTTAACCTTTTTTCAAAAATTTCTAGTGTAAAATATTCTTCAAATCTTTTTTTACCAGCCTTCCCCATTTCTTGTCTTAAAGTAGGATTTACAATCAACAATTCTAACTTATCTGCTAAGGCTTCGATATTGTTTTGTGGAATTAAATAACCAGTTATTCCATCAACTACAACATCAGGAATACCACCTTCAAAAGTAGAAATAACCGGAAGACTAAATTGCATAGCTTCTAAATTAACTAAACCAAAGGTTTCATTTTTATAGAATGTAGGAAATGCAAATAAATCAGCTTCGGCAAAAATTTTTACTTTATCGTCTGCATATTTTTTCCCAATATAAACAACATGATTTTGTAAATTCAATTGCTTCGTTTTGTTGTAAAACAATTCTTCAGTAACATCACCCTCTCCACCAACAAAAACACAATTAAATTGAATATTTTTATTCTTCAACAAAGCGCAAGCTTCTAATAACACATAAACCCCTTTTGTTTCAAAAAGATTGGATAAGAATAATATTTTACAAATTTCCGAGGATGTTTTTGTATGAATTTCAACATGGGTATTAGATAAATTCGGGATTCCATTCGCACATATTTGAACATCATTAACAGAAACAAAATCAGCTACATCATCATACAACAAATTAGACAATAGTATTGTAGTAGAATCTTCAAATTGAAATTTATAAAGCTGTTTTTTCCACCAACTAGATGCATTTAATTTTACCCCTTTATTGTGATAATGAAATACTAATGGAATATTTAACAATTTTAATATTGCAACAATTCCCAATTCTTTTAACCAAGCAGGCCCAGATGCATTTATGGTTAAATAACACAAATCTACTCTGTTACTAAATACATAACTAAATACATGCAAATAAAGCTTAAGAATAACAAACAACTTTTTAAAACTTGTTTGTCCAATATCAGATAAACTATCAGCAGTAGATAAATTAATATAATGTGAATCAAAACAGTCGTTAATAACTTTACTATTTTTTATATAAGAGCCAACTACTGAAGCACCATGAACTGGTGGTTCGAGGTGTAAAATAAATAATATGCTTGGTTTCATTTAATAAAATTCATGAGTTTATTTAGTAATCGTACACGAATAGAATTGTCATTAATGAATTGTTTGATTATTTTAGGAAACAATTGCACATTACTTTCAAAATGAAAATGCTGATTACTAGAAATATCAAATATTGATTTAAAACGAGTGTATTTATGAACAGTGTTTGTGGCATTTTCTTCAGAAAAACCTATATTTTTTACTTTAGAAATTGCAGGATGAACGGATAACAAATTATGTTGAAATTGATGAAAACAAAAACGAATAGCCCATGAATTAATTTTTCCAGTCATTTGCCTTTTTAACATCAAACTAAGATCGGAACCCATTTCATTAAACTTTAATATATTTTTTTTATTACCAATAAATTGTTCGTAATAATCACAAGACCAATCTACTTTTTCCCAACGGTCTTCCCAACATGCCCACCCCCAACTAGAAGCCCTTTGTGTGAAATATATTTGATTTATATTCAATCCCTTAATGATTGGTGAAAATCCAGCAATCGAAAGTATTTGAGTATTATATTGATAAAAGTCTAAAGCAGCATTCATGAACACCAAAAAATTATTGCTAGTAACTAAATCATCTTCTAATACAATTGCTTTATGAAATTCTTTCATAGTAGCACTTACACCATGTATAATAGAACTTGCTAAGCCTATATTTAATTTTGATTCATGAATAATTACAGATTTAAATCCCTTAATTGTTTTTAAATATTCTCTCACTTCATTAATTATTAATTGTTCCTCAAAATTTTTAGGACCATCTGAATAAATAATTAAATCTGTTTTATCGGCTAAATAATTAGTAGATAATGCATCTACAGTTTGTTGAAGTGTAACGAGTCGTTTATAGGAAAATAATACTACTGGAGCTAAATTCATACGTTTAAATAAAGTTGAGCTATTTTTTCACCATTAAAATTTAAAATTTTAGCTGGAATGCCAGCAACAACAGCATTATCAGGAATATCTTTTACAACAACTGCATTAGCGGCAACAATAACATTATTACCTATTTTGACATTTCCAATAACTTTTGAACCAGCAAAAAAAACACAATTATTACCGATTACTGGAGCGCCTTTTCCTCTAACAGAACCAATTGTACAACCTTGAAATATTGTTAGATAATCACCAATTATAGCATCAGCATTAATAACAATTGTATTATAGTGACTGAATGCTAAACCTTTGCCAACAGTTGTTTTATAGGGCATCTGAATACCATATCGAATTTGAATTCTTTTGTATAAAAATAAAATAGGATAAAAAAACAATTTATTGTGTTGACTAAAATATTTAGACAACCTAAAATAGACACAAACTTTAAATGAATGATTAGTAATAAGATAACGAAAAAAAGAAATTAAATTAAGTTTACCTGTTGTATCTACTCTTTTCAAATCATATTTTAACTGATATTTTAATAATTGCATAAATAAGAGTAATAGAAAGTAATAATAAAACGTAATAATTGAAAAAGTATTTGACGCCTATTATCCTAAGAAAAAATAATTATTAATAATTATTTACCAATAACAGGAGTTTTCTACTTTATGTGAATGAATTATTTTGTCTTTATCGTCAGGAAATATAAAATGATCATTAATTATATCCTTAAATTGATCATTATCAATCCACCTTTTACCTTTAATGCCAAAGAGCATTTGAGTTGGACCACCTAAATGAATAGCATTTTTACCCATTCTTTTTATATGTGCTGCCAAAGGAAAACCATAAGCGCCACAACCTATTATAGCAATATCAAAATCTTTTTTATCAATTTCTGCTTTCATAAAATCAAGTGCAGAAAACCAATCTGAAAAAGTTGAATCAGTGCCTGCAAGAGTTTGAACAGCTTTTATTGTTTCTAATGATTTAAATTGAGGCAAAACATTTATATTTTTAAACAATAAAGATCTTTTGTTATTGTATTGATTTTCTATTGAGGAATTAAATGGATGAATAACTAGTATTTTTTTATCTTTTAAAACCACAGACCAAGGTGTTTCTTGCAAATATGGTTCAAGGCAATTTAATTTTACTCGTTTGGCTTTACAAAAATATTTACTCAACAATCTTTCTTCAATTCTCCAACAGCCGAGTATATCTAGCAACATCATATCTGCTAACATAAGTTTAGAAAATTTTTCAATTGATTCCTCATTACTTGGGAAAAAACCAGAAAGTGTATTCATATTACCTAACACTCTTTTTTTAAAGAAATAGCGAAATATTTTAGGCAAAAAAGGATATAAAATTGCTTTTATTTCAGTTGATCCGAATCTAGCAATCATAATCGGATCTGAACTATTTAAAACATTTTGAATGAGCGAAGAACTCTCTTCTCCTTCAATTGCAGGCAAATACAAAATTTTTTTGATCAAATAGTGACTGAACTGAGATAATGGATTGCTCATAGAAAAAAGTTATTTGCTACTTTTTATGTATAAATTCTAATTTTTTTTTTAAAAATCTATCTTTGAAAGCAACGATAATAAATTTCAATGTTGGTATTACACCAATAAGTTTAAAAGAAAATAGCATTGGGTGTAATTTTTTATTTGCTAAACCAATTAAAGTAGTTTGATCGAAAGAAAAAATAGCAGGAAGATTAACTCTCAAAAATGGAAAGCCATGATTAGCTGTATTAAAACGTATAATATTTAATAATGATTTTGCTTGAGGTGTAATTGAATTTAATTGATCAATATCTAATTGAGAATTGGCAGAGTGAAAATAAAAATATAGAGAATTATTATTTAAGATGTTTGACAAATCAAAATATTTAAAATAGGTCTGGTCATTTACTTTTTCGAACAAAATTGGGTCTTTATTTACATTGGACAACTTCATAATAGCGAACAAATTGAATTGCGCGTTAAAAGCAAAAACTTTATGTGCATTTAATAAACTTCCAAATAATAAAGCAGCATAACCACCTGCAGAACTACCAATAGTGTTTATAACATAACCTTGCGTTTCGATTTTTAAAAAATCAAGTAATTTAAAAGGGTTATCTAAAATAGAATTTATACCACTTAAATACCATTGTTTATGGATATCCCTAATAAAAATGTGTTTTGATGCTTTTAAAAGTCGATTCTTTTTCCATTCATATTTGTCATTCTCAAGTATTGAATATTGAAAAGCTGCAGATGTATTGGGATAATAAATTTCGTTACTACTAAAATATATAGCACAAAGTTGATCCTCAGCATCTGAACATTTCGAATATTCGATACAATAATTTTGCATTTGAAATGCTTGTTCTATTTGCTTAGAATTTAATTGAAAAATCATTATTTATTTTTAATCCACAATTTTGGAAAAACAACTCTAATATGACTACTGATTAACGCTTTAAAAGCTATATACCAACCAAAATATTTGAAATTATATTTAAAAAAAATAAAAGGTTCTGCCGAGCCAAGCGGTGAATAAAGATTTTTCAATCTATTCAATAATTTCACTTCTGGCATACACCAAATTGGTAAATGATCATTTTTAGAACAAATACCTACAAATTGACCAGTTGAAAAAGATTGAATCTGTTTTTTTCTTGCTCTTAAACTATATTCATTATCTCCAATAGCGTGCCTAAAGGTCCAATCTAAATTTCCAATTTTATTAAATACATTATGCGGTACAAAAACACAATTACCATTTATTATATCAGCAATTTGCAATTCATTATTAGGATAATTAATTGCAAATTTGTTATTAATTAATTTACATCCGCCATAGGTTAAAATAGTTTCATCAACTGGAGATTGAATACTACCACAAATTATACTATTAAATGCTGTTTCAGAAGCTGCATTAAGCATTTTTGTCAGACCATCATTTAACAAATAAGTATCATCATTTAACCATAAATAACCATCAAAATCAATATGATACTCGACTGCATTTTTCCAAGCAACATGCATCCCTCTATTCCAATATAAATTACCATTGCCTTTAATAATTATTACTTGAGGAAAATTCAATTTAACCAAATTTGCAGTTCCATCAGTTGAACCATCATCTACAAGAAATACTGATATTTCATATTGAGTTCCAAGTCCAAACTGCTGAAATAAATTAGTAAGACAATTAAGCGTTATTTGGCTTCTATTATAACATGTAATTAATATTGCAATTTTTTTCAATTAAATTTCATTTAAACCTAAAGCGTCAAAATATATTTTTCTGATTTTATCCGCTGAAAAACTATGTTGCATAAGATAATAACCAGCATATTTAAAATTGTCAATTTTAGAGTGATCTTTCAATAATTCTTCTAAGTAATCAATCGATTCTTCAGGAGAATTTGCTATAAAACCAGAAATACCATGCTGAACAACTTCTGAACTTCCAAGAGCAAATTTTGTAGTAATTACAGCGAGACCAGCAGCAGCGGCCTCACCAATAACTTGTGGATAAGCATCGAAACGAGCTGGCAAAATTAAAATGTCATTTTGTTCAAATATTTTATTATGCTCAGCAGAACCATATCGTATGTTAGTATAAACTTTAACATCTTCAGTTATTCCAGAATCGTTGGAAGTTAATATGGTAAGTTCACATTTGGATTTTAGAATTGATTCCCAAGCATTTAACAAAATATCACCTCCTTTACGAAACCAATCTCCACCAATAAATAAAACACGTGGTTTAATAGGAGTAATTCTAGGTTTAATGCTTAACTCCTTAATTAGGAAAGGTGCAGGAACTTTATAGAGTTTTGATTTATTTACACCATAAACCTTATGTATATGATTTAGTGAAGCATCTGTCCAACATAAAATTTTAAAACATTTATTAAATATTTTTTTATGAACATAAAAAATAATATTTTTTTTAATTTTTTGCCCGTAAGTATCCGCATTTAAAGATCTTGTCCAATCTAAAACAATAATTGCATTTTGTCTAGACCAATTACCATAAGAAAATAATGCAGGACTTAAATTTTGAAATAAAATGAAATTTCCATCTTTCGTAGATGCAAGCACATTCTTTCGAAGTGAAAATGCGGATTTTAATCTAAAATAAACACTTTTATAAAATGAAATTTTTTTTGAATTTGGAATAAGATGATCTCCTGCAAAACGAAAAAATTTCATTTCATTATTAAATATTATTTTAAAATTATTTTCTAATGTTTGATTTCCTAAATCAACAGGAAATGACACAAAAAGAATTTTCTTGAAAGTAGAAAAAGTAAAATTAACCATAGGTAAATATCAATAAACAACTGAAGAAAATCAATTGGCATTAATTTTTGGTAGTTGTATTTTAAATTGGTTTGATTTCAATGAAATTTTTTTAAAAAATATTTCACGAACCCATTGAGCTAATTCTTTATCGCTCATATTTCGAAAATTGATTGAAAAACAAAATCCAATAAAAATCCATAGATAAATATATTGTATATAAAAATTATTGCTATCCTCTACCCAAGCATACGACCATCTAAACGAAATAAATAAACCGATGATTTTAGAGAAATAATTTTTAGAATAATTAATTGCAAGATATGACGCTTTATAAAAAAGAAGGAAAATCAAAACAACACCTACAAGTCCTAACCAAGTAAAATAATTTAAAATAGAAACTTCATTCCCTAAACGTTCGCCACGACCATTTCGATCATTATCACCGAATGCTTCAGAAATGTAACCTCTTACAGGGCTTCTACCAAAAATCCAGAAATTATATTTTTTTGCAGTATTTAATACATCTATATATAATACAGTACGGGTATCAGCCGTTAAATCATCTTCAATTATATCTCCATTAAATTCTTTCTTTTTTACAATTAATCCTTTTTTATTTTCCCCTTTTGTATTAAATATATTGAAATTACCCAAAACCGCTAATAATAAAAATACAAGAGGTAAAGCCATAAATATAAGTCTTGAGATTTCCAGAAATTTAATTGTAATTGTATTTTTGAAAAAATATAAAAAACCAAATATTATTGGTATACTGAATTTAATTAAATTACTTCTTGCGCCAAAATCTGCGAATATTACATATAAAGCAATAATGAGAAGGATAATTTTCCATTTATTGGTTAATACCGGTAAAAACAATAATAAAAAAGAAAAAGGAGCTAAATAAAATCCATATTCATCTTTACCAATAAAAAATTGAATTATTAAAAAAAGAGGCGCTGTAATAAAAACATAATAATTAATAATATATTTAAGAAGGGACTTACTGTTAGACGCAAATGCTACTATAGGAATAAGTAAACTCATAGAGCTACTTAATAAACCTTTCCAATCCCAATAGGTTTCAGCAATAAAAGTTGCTCTTACAATTTGCACAATTACATATAAAATATAAAAATTCAAAATGGAGAGATTATTTGTGTGAACATTAGAAGTAAACTTAGTTTTGATTACCCAAAAAAATATCAACACAACCAATTGAACAATCCACCAGAATGTTGTACTTCCTAATTGCAATGTTTGACCGTGAGAATTTACTGTAATAAGCAATAAACTAAAAGGCAAATATTTTAATAGAATAGATTTATTAATCATTTATTTTGTTAATATATTTTGCAGGATTGCCAGCCCATATTTCATTGGGTGGAACATCTTTAGTAATAACAGAACAAGCCCCAATAACTGCATTTTCGCCTATTGTTACTCCTTTTAAAATTGTAGAATGAGCACCAATAAATACATTGTCATTAATAATTACAGCTTTTTTTATGGCAGTTTTTTTATCTAATAATTTATCAATTCTAATTATAGGATTGATACTATGAAAGTCTGTATCATATATTACAGTATTACCTCCAATTGTTACATTATTCCCAATACTTATAGAATAATTACAAATAATAGCTGTGGAACTCATGCCTACATTGTTTCCAATTAATAAGTTACCCTCAACCCAAAAAATAGTCTTTTGTTGACGACCAATAATGTTAAAATTATTACCGCTATTAATGTGTAAAAATCGACCAATTGTAACTTTTCCTCTTCGTGTAACATGTATTTTCATAAAACCAAATACGCTGAGACCTTTTTCAACATTTATATTATTTAAATAAAAATTCAGCTTTGCAAATGGTAGATAAATCTGACTTAATAATAATAATTTAATCTTTCGAAGTCCTTTAAATAATATTGAAAGCATAATTATATATTAAAAATAATTTGATGATAATATTTCAAATATAATTCAACAACTTTATCAGCAGAAAACCTTTGAACAACATTACGATATGATGAATTAGCTAGATGAGCATAAAGGTTGTTATCAGATAACATGTCAACAATTTTGTTAAACATACAATTGGTATTAGAAACATCAACTAATAATTCATCATTATTAATAACCCAAGGAACAGCACCTGAATCCTTCCCTCCTATTGTAGGAATTCCAAAGGACATAGCTTCGATTAAAACAACACCAAATGATTCTTCTAATGAAGGATGCAATAAAATATGACTATTTTTTAAGGCATTAATTAATGATAAATGAGAAACAGGTCCATTAAAAGTAATGTTGGTTAACCCGAGTTTAAGGGCATCTTTATATGCTAAACCATACATTTCTGTGCCACCACCATATAAATTAAGTTTAGCATTGGGAAATTTTGATAATAATTGATTAAAAGCAATGAGCCCATTTTTACCATTTTTGCGAGAATCCCAACCATTGTTAATCATAATTATAGAAGGATTTTTTAAAGAACGCAATTTATCTTTAATTAATAAATCAATTTCATGATCATTTAATAATACGCTTATAGGATTTGGAATGACTGCTACATTGTCGCATCTTTTTTTTACATAATTAAGCATATAGGGAGAAACAGTAGATGCATAATGAATGTTAAAAAAATTGTATTCTGACATTAATAATCTAGAAAACCGATAAATATTTTTAAAATATTTTAAAATTTGATACGCATTATCGTGTACAGTAATCAAATATGGAAATTTAGCATTTATAGCAGCACCAGCAAATTCATAAGACCAATGAGCATGAACAATATCAGGTTTATATTGATTTAAAATTTCAACCATCTTATACTTTTCTAACGAATAAAAATCAATAATTCTTCCTAATTTAAGACCATTGAATCTAAAAGATTTGGGTCGAGATGCAACAACCACCCAAGTAAACCTTCCATTAGAAAATGTTTTGGTGGTATAATCCTTAGCAATTGCTTTAGATGTTGTAATAGCAGTTATTTGATGACCAAGCCTTAGAAATTCTTGAATAATTGTAGCAATAAACGGTGCACCAAAATAACCATCTGGAAATTCTTCTATAGAATAATTAGATAAAAAAGGAGCAATAATAGATTTATCAGAGGGTGCTAATATAGCAATATGCATAAAAATAATAAAATTTACCAATAACAAGCATCTTCTACAATATTTGCATTTGAAGGTTTATCAGATATACTAGGTTTAACCCAATGTTCATTTATAAGCGCAGCATAATTATATAAAGAATTGTAATTAGCATTTTCCCAGCGTTTTCCACGAATACCAAAAAGCAATTGTAGGCTACCACCAAGATGAAAAGCAATTTTTCCAATTCGTTTAACATGTGCTGCTAAAGGCAATCCATAAGCACCACAACCTATTAAGCAAATATCAAATTCAATTGAATCAATTTCATCTTTCATAAATTGCAAAGCATCGAACCAATCTGTGAAACTAGTTGAATTACCCGCAATACTTTGAACGGCTTTTATAGTAATTAATTCAAACTCAGGGAGAAAATTATTATTAAATAATAAATCACGCTTTTTGTATTGACTTTGAATTGTTTGATCAAAAGGATGTATAACTAGAACTTTTTTACCTTCAAGTGCCCTAGTCCAAGATAAATCCGAAAAATAAGGATTTAATAATTCGAGATCAACCTTAATAGGATGATTTAAATATTTTTCAAAATAAATTTCGTCTTTTAACCATGACCCTAAAATATCAATTTGATTAATATCATTTAGCATTAATTCACAAAACAATTGAATTTTTTCAACAGAAGCTGGAAAAAAACCACTCCAATTTTGCATCTGTTGAATTATTTTTTCTTCCCACCACCAAGGTGGTGTATTTCCTTTTATATAAGAAATATAATGTTTTGAAAATGAATTAACACCCAAATAATTTAATAAACAAGTTAATTCTGTACTTCCAAATCGAGCAATCATACAAGGTTTTGCAGAAATAAGTGCATCATAAATTAGATATGAAGCTGTATTAGGAGTATTAATTATATCTTCATTGATAATATATTTTTTTGCAAAATATTTAGAATATATTTTTTTTAATATTTTTAAAACTAAAATTGAATACTTATTCATTATTAATGAAAAAATAAATGAAATTATAGATAGTGTAAAGTATAAAAATAATTAATAGGTAATAGAAAGTAAATTCTAAATAAAATTTATGATATAATTTAATGAATTAAAATTAAGAGAAGCAGTAATTTATACTTGTTCATCTTTAATTTAAACAACTCTATAGTATGTCTTGCTAATATAGGTATTCTAAAAAAACGAAAAAACAACTTTTGTTTTAAAGTTCGTTTAGGTGCATCTTTAACAAAG
>CANGCK010000037.1 GCA_947452295.1 Sphingobacteriia bacterium | reverse complement strand
TCGTCTATTTTTTTAACATTCAATATCGCTTTTACTTTATCATCACCAGGTAGTTGAATGAGGTTTTGAATTGCTCTTCCTTTACCTTGTTTTTCTCCTTCAGGTATCTCATATACTCTCATCCAGAAACAACGTCCTTTTTCTGTAAAGAATAACAAAGTATCATGTGTAGAAGCTACAAATAAATGTTCTACATAATCTTCTTCACGTGTTTTAGAACCAACAGCCCCTCTACCGCCTCTTTTTTGCTGACGATATTCTGTTGCTGAGGTTCTTTTGATGTAACCTAAATGTGAAATAGTTATTACAACATCCTCATCTTCAATGAGATCTTCAATTCTCATTTCATCAGCTAGGTATTGAATTTCACTTTTACGCTCATCACCAAATTTGGTTTTAACTTCCAACAATTCAGTTTTAATTAAATCAAAACGCAATTGTTCGCTTGCTAACAAAGCCTTTAATTCTCTAATTGTATTGATTAATCCATTGAATTCATCAACAATTTTGTCGCGCTCCATTCCGGTTAAACGCTGTAATCTTAATTCTAAAATGGCTTTGGCTTGTACTTCAGACAGACCTTGTTCTTGCTTATAGAGTTCCTCCGTAAGGTCGGTGAACATAGATTGATTGAGGTACCACTTTTCTTCCCTACTTTTATTAATTAAGCTTTCTTTTGCTTCATCAGGAGTTCTACTTGCTCGAATTAAGGCAATCACTTCATCTAAATGATCTAGCGCTTTTAAATAACCTTCTAAAACGTGGGCTCTTTCTTCGGCTTTTCTTAATTCAAATTTTGCTCTTCTGATTACTACTTCCATCCTGAATTCTATAAATTCGGAGATCAGATCTCTTAAATTCATGATTCTAGGACGACCTTTACTTAGGGCTACATTATTGATGCCATAGCTGGTTTGCAATTCAGTATATTTATATAACTGATTGATTACCACTTGTGCTACGGCGTCTTTCTTTAATTCTACTACAATTCTAGTACCATCTTTATTACTTTGATTTCCTACATCCGAGATTCCTTCAACAGTTTTATCGATGGCAATTTGACCAATTCTATCTGTGAGTGTGTCCCTACTAACCTGGTATGGAACTTCGGTAATCACAATCATTTCTCGGCCATTTGGCTTGGTCTCCACATTACATTTACCTCTTACTACTACCCTTCCTCTACCAGTAAGTAATGCTTGCCTAACTCCTTCCATTCCATAGATTACACCTCCTGTAGGAAAATCAGGCGCTTTAACATGGGTCATTAATTCTTCAATAGCAATATCGCGATTGTCTACATAAGCAATACAACCATCTATGACTTCATTCAGGTTATGAGGCATCATATTGGTTGCCATACCTACTGCAATACCAGAAGATCCGTTGATCAATAATTGTGGAATTCTTGTAGGTAAAACGGTAGGTTCTTCAAGAGAATCATCGAAATTAAGCTGGTAGTCTACAGTTTCTTTTTCTATATCATCCAACATCGCTTCCGAAATACGTTGTAAACGTGCTTCGGTATAACGCATTGCAGCCGGTGGATCTCCATCTTGGTTACCAAAATTACCTTGGCGGTCAACCAAAGTATACCGCATCGTCCATTCCTGTGCCATCCTTACCAAAGTGTCATAGATAGCACTATCACCATGCGGATGATATTTACCCATTACTTCCCCAACTATACGGGCAGATTTTTTAAATGGCTTATTGCTGTTATTGCCCAATTCATTCATTGCATACAATACCCTGCGGTGAACAGGTTTAAAGCCATCGCGCACATCTGGTAATGCACGACCTACAATTACCGACATTGAATAGTCGATGTATGCAGTTTTCATCTGCTCTTCAATATTCACCTGAATAATGCGATCGTTGTCTGCTGTTTGTTCCGGTAATAAATTCTCTTCCATGTCTCTTTCTCGTTCAAAATTTTAAACCTACATTGCAAAAAAAATGTCAAAATAATAGGTTGGCGAAGATAACTTTTTTAGTAGTGAAAACCCCGTTAAAATAAAGGTTTTTTAATGCATTTATCCACATATGTTAAGTGGTATAAATGATTGATTGTCATTATTTAATATCATTTGTCTTATTTTTATATTATATTATGGGTACAACTAAACACATCTTACTTTTTGGTGCAGGTAAATCTGCTACAGTTTTAATCAATTATTTAGGAAAAATCACCCAAAAAAACAATTGGATTTGTACAATTGCAGACATCGATTTACCAACAATTGAAGCCAAAATTTACGGCGTTAAAACTCTATTGGCAAAAGAAATACAAATTAATGATGCGGAAGCTCGAAAATCAATAATTGAAAAAGCCGATGTGGTGATTTCAATGTTACCTCCAGCGTTACATTATTTAGTTGCTACCGATTGTTTAATCCTGCGAAAGCATTTATTAACCGCTTCGTATATTGATTCATCCATAAGAAATATGGAAAAAGATATAGAAGCAGCAGGATTATTATTTTTGGGTGAAATGGGCTTAGATCCTGGAATAGATCATATGAGTGCAATGAAAATGATTCACCACATTCAAGCACAGGGTGGCCACATTCATTCTTTCAAATCTCATTGTGGCGGATTAGTTGCACCAGAATCAGACACTAACCCTTGGCATTATAAAATCAGCTGGAATCCCCGGAATATTGTTACAGCAGGAAAGGCAGGGGCAATTTATAGAGAAGACCATGAAATAAAGGAAGTTACCTACCAACAGATATTTGAAAACTGTAAAGAAATAACCGTTAAAGATTTGGGGCAATTGTCTTTTTATCCAAATAGAGACTCACTAAGTTATATACCAGTATATGGTTTAGAAAATGTAGCAACTTTTATCCGTACTACATTGCGTTACCCTGCATTTTGCAGTGGATGGGAAAAAATTGTTGCAGCAGGATTTACCAATGATGACATAACCATCAATACCGATGGTATGAGCTATACTCAATTTTTTCATGAAATATTAAAAGACAAAATAATTGAAATTCAGGGTAACATAGTATTAAACGACCAATTTAATTATTTGGGGATGAACAACCACCATTTAATTAATAAGGGGATTCAACCAATTGCGAATGTTTTACAACAATTACTAGAAGAAAAATGGAAATTATCGAAGGGAGACAAAGACTTGATAGTGATGAAGCATGAAATTGATTATACATTATTTAATAAGAACCATCATGTTAACAGTACACTTTTGGTAAAAGGTGATGATGAATTAAATACAGCAATGGCCAAAACGGTTGGATTACCATTAGGTATAGCAGCTACCCTTCTTTTAGAAAATAAATTAACGGTAAGGGGTTTACATATACCTATTATTCAAGAAATTTACGATCCGGTACTAAGTGCTTTAGAACAGGAAGGTATTGTATTTGATGAAGAAGATACCATTGTATAAATTTAAAAAAATTAATAACATAAAAATCCAAATAGTATTGTATGAATTATTGGTTGATTAAATCGGAGCCTTTTAAATACAGTTGGGAACAATTTGAAAAGGATAAAGAAACATTTTGGGATGGGGTAAGAAACTATCAGGCAAGAAATAACTTAAAAGCAATGCAGAAAGGAGATTTAGCTTTTTGGTATCACAGTAATGAAGGAATGGAAATAGTGGGTATTGCTAAAGTGAGTAAAACATTTTATCAAGATCCAACAACAGAAGACCCAGCGTGGGTGGTAGTAAATTTTAAACCTGTAAAAAAAATGAAAAAGCCGGTTACCTTAGCAATGGTAAAAAATGATCCTCGTTTAACACAAATGGCGTTAGTTAGATTAGGTAGGTTATCTGTTCAACCGGTTACTGCCTTGGAATGGGACATAGTGATGAATTTGGGAGAAACTTCTTAAAATGCTAGCTATGCAAAATTTAGTGGTCCTAACAGGTGCAGGTATTAGTGCGGATAGTGGTATTAAAACATTTAGAGATAGTGGAGGATTATGGGAAGGTTATAATGTGTATGATGTTGCAAATCCGAAGGGATGGGCTAAAAACCCTCAGTTAGTATTGGATTTTTACAATATGCGACGAAGAGAGTTATTACTTACTCAACCCAATGATGCGCACAAGGGATTGGTTGAATTGGAGCAATTTTTTAATGTCCAAATTATCACACAAAATGTGGATGATTTGCATGAAAGGGCTGGAAGTAATAATGTATTGCATTTACATGGTGAGTTATTGAAAATGCGAAGTGTACATGATGTTTACCATGAAAATATTCTACCTATTAAGGAGGATATTTTAATGGGCGACATTGCCCCTGATGGTGGTCAATATAGGCCACATATTGTTTGGTTTGAAGAAGAAGTACCCATGTTAGAATATGCTATTGAGATCGTTGAAAATGCAGACATTTTTGTAGTAATTGGCACTTCGTTGCAAGTTTATCCTGCAGCAGGATTAATTAATTTTACCAACAAAGCAATTAAACGATTTATTATAGATAAACAAATACCTCTTCTTCCTAATAACTATGCTATTACAGCAATAGAAAATACGGCATCTGCTGGTGTAGCTCAACTGTTAACGATGCTTAAAAATAATATTCTATAAACTGTTATTGAAAGAAAATATAAGCAATGCCTACTGCAGCTATAACACCCAATAAATCTGCTAACATACCTGCCCAAATTGCGTATCGTACTTTTTTAATCCCAACACTTCCAAAATATAGGGCTATTATATAAAAAGTGGTATCAGCGCTGCCTTGAAATGTGCTGGCAAGTTGACCAATAAAGCTATCTGCTCCATATGTTTTAAAAATATCAAGCATCAATCCCCTAGAACCGCCGCCACTAAAAGGGCGCATTATAGCAACTGGTAATGCAGGTACAAACTCTCCGTTAATACCAAAACTGGTAAACAACCAGGTAATACCATTGATAATGGCTTCTAACCCACCACTATCTCTAAAAACCCTAATTGCTACCAACATACCAACCAGATAGGGAATAATTTTTATAATCACGTCCCATCCTTGTTTTGCTCCATCAATAAATGCTTCAAAAACATTAATTTTTTTTAAGAATCCACCAATTATAAAAGTAGCAATAATCAGAAATAATATAACATTTCCCATTACATTACTAAAGGTTTCTTTGGTAAATAAAGTTGGGGTTGGTATGTTTTTTTGAGAAGGCAATCCTTCAATGAACCAGGCAAATAAAAAAATGGAGGTAGCAATACTTCCTATCCAAAAAAGTAAAACCCTATCGAATTTTAATCGTTGATATAAGCCGGTAATTATAATACTTGCAAGCGTAGCAACGGTTGTTGCCAACATTAAAGGGACAAATACACTGGTAGGATTCGTACTCCCCGCCCCTGCTCTATATGCAATAATTGACAAAGGAATTAATGTTAACCCACTTGTATGCAATACCAAAAACATTATTTGTGCATTACTAGCTGTTTCTTTATGTGGATTGAGGGTCTGTAAACTTTCCATCGCTTTAAGTCCAAATGGAGTTGCAGCATTATCTAATCCCAACATATTAGCACTAAAATTCATTACCATTTGTCCCATTGCAGGATGTTTTTCCGGTACTTCTGGAAAAAGTCTTTTCATGAATGGATTTAATATTCTTGCTAAAAAATTAATTGCACCAGCCTTCTCTCCTATATTCATCAATCCCATGAAAAAAACCATCACGCCAGTTAACGGAAGTGCAATGTCCATAACAGATGATTTAGATGCATCAAATATGCCCTCCACTAATTTTTTAAATATCTCATAATCTTGAAATACAATTAGCTTAAACAATGCAATAATCAATCCTATTACAAAAAATAAAATCCATACATAATTTAGTGCCATAACACTAAGATATGAAAATGATTGAAATTAGCCATGAGCTAATAATCGCGAATCTCAATAACTTGTATAGGATAATACAATACGATCAAAATCTAGTTTAGTAGATAATATACCGTCAAATCCATTAATTACAGTCATTTACCTAAACAGTAATTCCTTAACTTTGCCGACTTAAATCAAATAAAAGCAAAATGGCTTTACAAGCAGGTATAGTAGGATTACCCAATGTTGGAAAATCAACCTTATTTAATGCAGTTAGCAATAGTGCAAAAGCGCAAGCAAGTAATTATCGCTTTTGTACCATTGAACCCAATGTGGGATTAGTAGATGTGCCCGATGAAAGAATGGATAAATTGGCGGAGTTAGTTCAGCCAAATAGAACAGTTCCTACTCAGATGGAGATTGTAGATATTGCGGGTTTAGTAAAAGGTGCTAGTAAGGGCGAAGGTTTAGGAAATAAATTTTTAGGAAATATCAGAGAGGTAGATGCAATAATTCATGTAATTCGTTGTTTTGAAGATGAAAATGTATTGAGAGAAGAAGGTGCAATCAACCCAATTGGAGACAAAGAAATTATTGAAACGGAACTTCAATTGAAAGATTTAGAAAGTGTTGAAAAGAAAATGCAACGCGTTGAAAAAATGGCACGTGTGGGTAGTGATGCTAAAGCAAAAGCTGAATTTGACATATTGTCTAAATGCAAAACACATTTAGAGTCTGGAAAAGGAGTACATACTTTAGGTTTAAGTAAAGAAGATAAATCAGCTATCGCAGATTTATTTTTACTTACAGACAAGCCAGTATTATATGTAGCCAATGTTGATGAAGCATCTATGCATACTGGAAATGCATTTTCTGAAAAGTTGAAAGCGGCAGCAGAAGCAGAAGGAGCGCAAGTTATTGTAATGTGTAATAATATTGAAGCTCAAATTGCTGAAATGGACAACTCCGATGATAAGCAAATGTTCATGGAAGAATACAAAATGAAAGAACCTGCTTTGAATCGTTTAATTAGAACGACTTATAAATTATTGAACTTAGAAACTTATTTTACTGCTGGTGTTCAAGAAGTTCGGGCATGGACTATATTAAATGGTTGGAAGGCTCCACAAGCTGCAAGTGTTATTCATACCGACTTTGAGAAAGGTTTTATTAAAGCAGAAGTGATTGCTTATGAAGATTTTGTAAAATACGGAAGTGAATCTGCTTGTAGGGACAACGGACGTTTGAGAATAGAGGGGAAAGAATATATAGTAAAAGATGGCGACATTATGCATTTTAGGTTTAATGTATAATAGAGAATGGACCTCATTGATTGTTAATTTATAAAAAAAGAAATTAATGGGACTTTTGTCTTTCTGGGAAAAAGAAACGTATTATGCAGACAATGATATTGTTATTATTGGTGGAGGTTTAATGGGTATTTGGACTGCAATTGAACTCAAAGAAAGAAATCCATCATTAAAAATTACTATTGTTGAACGACATATTAGTCCATTAGGAGCTTCTACTCGTAATGCAGGTTTTGCTTGTTTTGGCAGTTTAACCGAATTGCTTTCTGACGAAGCAAAGATGGGTACTGATGCAATGTTACACATTGCTGGTATGCGCTATAAAGGCATCCAAAAAATCAAACAATTTGTTACAGAACAGTCGATCGACTTTGACCCATGTGGAGGTTATGAGCCATTGGTTAATTATGGTTCTTCTGATGTATTAAATGATAAAATACAATATCTCAATCAACTACTTCTACCTTTAACTGGAGTAGATCAAACTTTTTCGAATGCAACCAATCGAATAGCAGCAATAGGGTTAAAAAACTTTGATCAATTGGTTTACAATCCGCTTGAAGCGGGCATCCATAGTGGAAAATTGGTGAACGGATTAACATCAATAGCACTTCATAAAGGGGTTAGATTATTGAATGGAATAAACATTGAAGGATGGACAGAAAACAATCATTCTGTTGAATTAATTACCAATCAGCCATTTCAATTAAAAGCCAATAAAGTGGTTATCTGTACAAATGGTTTTACGGAATCATTGGTACCTGAGTTAAAAATCGAACCAGCAAGGGGGCAAATAATTTTAACGAAACCTATTTCAAATTTGATAACCAAGGGTACATTTCACTTTGATGAAGGTTTTTATTATTGGAGAAATGTAGGCAACAGAATATTGCTAGGTGGAGCCAGAAATAGTGATTTTGATAATGAACGTACCACCAATTTTGATGGTTCCAACCGTATAGAAAACATTTTAACTGAATTTATTAATACACACGTAATACTTAATGAACCGGTTGAAATTGAACAAAGTTGGAGTGGAATTATGGGTTTTACAACCGATAAATTGCCACTTTGCAAATCCATTTCTACAAATATTGTTGCAGCAATAGCCTGTAATGGTATGGGGGTAGCATTAACGCCTATAATAGCAGAAAAAGTAGCTACTACTTTGGCTATTTAATTATAGTCGATGATTTAAATGATTTTTTGTCAAAAATTGAATAAATTGAATTCAAATAGTGCTATATAAATCTTGTATTCCAGCAGAAATGCACTGATCGCTTATTTTAGTTAACTCAATGTAAAAACGTTATAATCAATGAAAATCAGGTTATCATATATTTTCTTAACGATAATACTTTTCAATAGTTGTACTACTCTGCCTGAAGAAGGCACTGGTGCAAACAATAATTCAATCGCTGCACCTAGCAATATCAATTATGTGATCACTAAAATTTATCCGCACGATACCAGCTCGTATACACAAGGCTTATTCTGGCATAATAATACATTATATGAAGGGACTGGTATGAGGGGACAAAGTAAATTATTAACTGATGATTTATCTACAGGAAAAAGAAAAATTCAAGTGTCTCTCCCCCAGTCTGATTTTGGAGAAGGGATAGCTATATTAAACAATAAGATTTATCAATTAACCTGGCAAGAACATAAAGTATATGTATACAATGCAGAAAGCTTTAAAAAAGAAAAAGAATTTGAATGGCCATATGAAGGTTGGGGAATAACCACTAATGGGAAACAACTAATTATTAGTACTGGAGGAAGTAACTTATATTTTGTAAATCCTGAAACATTTAAAATAGAGCGTACACTTGGTGTTTCAGATAACAATGGATATGTAGCTAATTTGAATGAGCTGGAATTTGTTGAAGGTGTTATTTATGCTAATATTTGGATGAAAGATATAATTGTAAAAATAAATACGCATACTGGATCAGTTGAAGGCATATTAGATTTCTCTAATTTATTGCAAAAGACCAATCAACCTATAACACAATATACGGATGTATTGAATGGTATTGCATATGATCAAGCTAAAAAATCGTTCTATATTACTGGGAAATACTGGCCAGCATTGTATGAAATCAAACTCAATTAATTTATTTTCTTTTCAAAAATATAAATAACAGAACTACACTTTCTTTTATTAAAAATGGTTACTAAGTTTGACCATAAACCAACTAAAAAAGCAGCAACCAATTTTATTTTACTCTTTTTATATTGTTCACTTAGCATTGAAACATAAAAAGAATCAAACCACATAGGATAAATACTTTTAAGGGAAAATCCATATTTAAGTCCAAGTTTTTCTAAAGATGCTGGTGAAAAATGATATAAATGACGCGGTACATCGTAAGCAGCCCATGCGGCTTTATAAAGTTTAGCGTCAGAAGATGTATAATTAGGTACAGCAATTACAAGTTTACCGTTATTATTTAATAATTCAATAAAATGTTTCCAATAACCATCTAAATCATGTACATGTTCTAAAACATGCCAAAGAGTAATTGCATCAAAGCTATTATGAGGTAAGTTATTTATATAATCAGGTATTTCTAAAATTAATCCATAATTATTTTTAGCTTGGTTTCTTGCTGTTAAATCTGGTTCTAAACCAGTAACTCTCCACCCTTTTTGTTTTATGGTATTAGCAAAAGCACCTGTACCAGCACCAATATCTAATAAATTACCTGTACCAATTCCTGTTACATGAAGTATTAGTTTGAATTTATTTATCAAAGTATAATTTCTAACTAAATGATATAATCTGTTAACAAGACCTTCTTTTGTATCACTATGAGATACATAATTTACGGATTGGTAGTATTTTCCAATTGAATGTATATCAGGTATATCTTGAGTAAATCTTAAAGAACAAGCATCACAATGCCAAATAGAAAACATTTCTTCTGAAACAGTATAGTCTTTAGCTGATAATACAGGATTTATTAGTGATGAACTACAAGCAGGGCAAACTGAATGATGAATTATTGATGACATGCTGATATTATTAATTAAAGTGAAAAAATAACTATAAATAATTATAATAATAATATAGTCCAGCAATTCCTAAAACGATAAATATTAGTGCAAAAATCCCCCAATTATCTTTAGGTAGGTCATAATCATTTACCTCTTCTTCCTCTTCTTGAACAATATCAATGATCGATTTCTGCGGTATTTCAGGAATATCAGCTAAATATTCCTCTTTTGGTTCATCAAAAAAAGTAGGGATTTCAATTGATGAGGAGAAATTAGATGGTAAAGGATCAGTATCCATTTTAACAGGAGGGACTAGATCTTGAAGATTTTTTTCAGGTGTAAATACTATAAATCCATAGTTTACCTTTTGTAAATGACCAATGCCGGGAATAGAAGATCCTTTAGGGTATTCTAGGTTTGCATTAATTTCATACAAATAATTGTGAAATCGCCTTATAGAAGTAACTTCATCTACATTCATTTCTTGAGAAAGAAATTGATAAAAACCCCTATCTGGCTGAAATGGAGGCCCTTGGGTAAAACGAATTGAAGGTGTAGGCGCATAAATCAGTCCATTGATTTTATCTACTTGAGACGCTACAGATTCTATAGTAAATGTTCCTATCTCAGGCAAACTTAATTTTTGGTGTAGTACCAAGTATTTATGTAAGTATTGATACATTTTAATCAGTTTACTTAAACGAATATACAACTCCTGCCATAACATTAAACCCAAATACAGAATATTGGTTCCAACGTTGGTATTTGTTATTGAATAAATTATTCATTTGCAGCCACATATTTAAATTTTTCACTATCCCTATTTCAGCACCTAAATTTAAGTCTACCGTGGCTGGAAGTCTATTTGACTGCGAACTTATGGAGGAAGTTCGATATAAAGATCCTTCTCTATAAAAAATATCAGCTTTAATATGTAAATCTTTTAATGGTTTCCATAATGCACCTCCGGAAACTTCAAAAGGAACAAGCCCCCATGGTTTATTATCTGATGACAATACAGTATACTGGGTTAGATTTACAGCACTCATTAATGAGAAAGTTTCTTGCATTGCATACTTTAACTCACCATGAATTTTAACAGCTTCCATTTTAGGTTCAAAAGCGGTAACGAATGATTTACCATCTTGAAAATCATTGTAAAAAATGGATTGGTTGGTTAATTTTAGGAAAGAAGTTCGGGCATTATAAGCAATATGATTACCCAAATTACCTTTTATTCCTACATATTGCTCTTGAATTTCAGTATTTTGTAATGAAGTCAAATTACTGATCCAAGGGTTCAAATCAAATAACGAACGATAACTATTTTTCAAAAAATAGCCTAACCAACCGGCTTCAATTGAAAATTTGACATCTTTTAATTTAGCCTCCACACTAACATTGGGTTGCATCGAATAAACATTATTATTCCATGATGGTTGAACCCCTAAATTCAATTTTAAATTGTCATTCTTATAAATAATTGCTGGATTAAGAAAATATAAATTATTATCGAAATCGTTAGAAGTAAAATGTGTATTTGATAAATCTGCGGCTAATTTTAATTGAAATGCAAAATGTGTACCAAATGATTTTGTGATTGGTGCATCAACAATTAGGTTGTTTTCTGCATTGTTATTCACACTAGTAAATCGATATATACTTAGCTTTGGTTGAAATGAAATTCCTGCAGTATTTTTTTCATAATTTCTTAAACCAATTTCAAGTGCTACTTTATTAAATGTTTTTCTCAGTTCATCTTCTGTGAAAGTTAGTGTAGTTGGTTTAAATCCATAATTGTACTGAGTAATGCTGTTAAATAAAGCATGAGCCGTCCATTCAATATTATTATTAGAACGAATAATTGATTGTGCATCTAAACCAAATCGACTGATTTTCTGGGCAAATTCATTTCCGGTAGAAGTTAAATAATTGGCTAATAATGTAGTTGTATTTTTTTTGCCATCACCAAATGAGAAATGTCCTTCTGCAAGTAATGTATTTAAATTACCGGCCCCTACTTTGATTCTTTGCGTATTTTGCCAATTCCATCCAGAATCAGTAGGCATGGCCAATGGTTGAATAGTTATCGGTTGATATGAAAAAAATAAATTAGAGGAGGGTATATTATATGTTAGCGGAAGAATCACAGAATCTACTAATGGAGTAGCTGCAGCAAAATTTATTTTAGCCGCAGATTGTAATGAAGGTTTAAAATCTGAAGTAATTATTACTTCTTTTGTTTGAAAAGTATCTATGGCATCTTCTGTTGTGATATCGATAATTGGCTTTTTTTGAATTTGGCTCTTATTTTTTATTGAAGGAACGGCTGATGTTTGTTTAATAACTCCTTTGTTATCGCTTATTGACTTTTTTACATTTTTTTTGACAATATGTTTATTGTTTTTTTTCTTTGTTTGGTCAATGACTTTATTTTTTTTCTTCTTGACAGTTTTTTGAATAGTTGTTTTCTTTTTGTTTTTAGAATGTTGTGCGGAAACATCAGCAACTATCATAAAAGTCAACAGTAATAAAAATATATATTTAGTTTGTTTCATGTGCATATATCTATTATTTTTTATAATTCCATTCAATACGACTATAAACAATTAAGATTTGATGATGCTAAACATATTAGTATATTAAATATATTTAAATTAATTTAGGAATCATCAATTATTTAAACCGTTCAATTATTGTACTTTATTGGTATTATTTTTTTGAGTTAATACAATGGATAATTTTTCAGCTGCTTCTTTCTTTAATTCTTGAATAGCTGCATTGTCGGACACACTTTTAAAAGTAGCTTCAGCATTAAATAAATCATTTTGTTTAAAATAAATATCACCAATTAAAATATAGCTCTTAGTTACCCAATAATCATAAGATCCGAATTTTTTGATGACTTCAAATCCTGATTTTTCTGCTTCTTCTAATTTATTTAATTGAAATTGTAATTCAGCAATACGATATTGAGATTCTGCAGTTATTTCAGACTTGCCTTGCGTAATTAAAGATTTATACAACAGCAATGCCTGTTCTGGTTTATTATTCAATTGTTCATTTTTTGCCAATACCAATCCAGCCATCAATTTATCATCTGCAGCAATACCTTTTTGATCTAATAGTTCAGTTGCATTGCTTAAAGCAGCTTTCCAATCTTGTATTTTAAATTGGCAGCGAAGCAATCCCCGCATTGCTTCTAATTTATTTTCTTGTTGATTGGCAATGGACTTAAGAATAGCAAAATAATGTGCAGCTTCGGTATAATTTTTAAAATCAAAGTAATAGATTCTGGAAGACTGCAAAGCACTTCTTTCTGCAAATTTATTGGGTGCTAAAGCAACTACAGTATTGTAGTTTAATACAGCATTTTGAAAATTCTTATTGGTTATATAAATTTCAGCTAAAAAATAATTCGCTTCAACTTTGTATTTACCATCCGGAAAAGAAACAATATAATTGCTAAAACCGGTTTGAGCTGCAGAAAAATCTTTAGCATCATACCTTATAACAGCAGACCGATAAACCAATGAATCTGCTTCATTGATTGATATATTCTTACCATTAGATTTCATAAATCCAATATATTCTTCTGGTTGTTGTTTTTCAACAAATATATTTCGTATATAATCTACAGCAGCATCGCTTTCATCGCTATTGGGATATTTTGAAACTAACAATTTAAATTGATCTAATGCAGCATCATTTTTTTCTAAATTAAATAATGCAATACCTAACTTTAAATAAGCTTGAGGATATAATGTACTTGCAAGATTATTATTAATGATTTTATATAGCGGCGACAAGGCTTTATCAAATTTCTCTGTTGCAATATATGTATTGGCAATTTCCATTTCAGCATTGGCAATAAGAGTAGATTTTGGATATTGCAGTTCTAAATCGGTCAATAATTGCAACTTATCTTGTTCTTTATTTTGTGCGCCTGCAATGATGGCTTTTTGAAAAAGGGCATAATCAGCAGATTTCCACCCATACTGCAATACCCTGTCGTACATATTTATTGCTTGCTTGTATTCTTTGGCCATAAAATAACCATCGGCGGCTCTTATGAAAGCATCTTTTTCTACATCTGTCAAATTAGTTGAGGCTGATTTATATACTAATTCAAATTGCTCTTTGGCTAATTTGTAATTTTCTTTTTTCAGATAACAATAAGCTAAATTATAACGCGCATTAGTAGAATTAACTTCCCCATTACGAGCTGGATTTTTTAAATAATTTTTTAAATAATCAATAGCTAAATCAATTTTCCCGTTTCGATAACTCAACTCTCCTTTCCAGAAATAAACCATTGGTAAAAACAAAGTATTGTAGGGTACAGTTAATAGTCTCTCTAATAATTCTTCAGCTGCGGTAATTTGTTGATCATTAATTAATTCAACTGTTCTCCCATATAATAACGAAGGGAATATTTTTTCTGCATTATTGGATTTATTTGGAAGTTGTTCATATAATATTAATCCATCTTTATAACTGCTGGTATGAGCCAATGTACTGATTAATAATTCTTTAGACTCTGTTGCATAAATTGATTTCGGGTAAGCATTTAAAAATGATTTTAAACTATTAGCAGCAATGGTAAAATAGCTTAAGTCATATGATAATTTAGCATAATTAAAAGATGATACTTCTTTTTGGGTAAGATTACTATTATTCGTAGCACAAAATTGAAAAGCATTTCTAGCATTGTGTAAATCATTTATTTTCAAATAAGCATCTGCTAATAAATACATGCTATTCTGTTCAAGGGAATCGGATGAACCACCTAATTGCTTAAAACCTTCTATTGCTTTTATCCAATTTTTGGCTTCATAATAACAATAAGACAATTCATATAAGTCTTCTCTCCTAACTTTGTTTTTTCCGGATACATATTTTTCGAGATAAGGTAAAGCGTTTTCAAATTTTCTTTTTTCAAACCAAATATGACCAAGTAGTTGTTTGAGTTCTAAATCATAAAATTGGTCTTTCTTTTTTAATGCATTTTCAGCGTAAATCAATGCCTGGTCTTTATCGCCATTAAAATAATACAATTCTGCTAGATAAAATGCAACAACAGTTTTGTAAGAGGGGTCTTTTTCTGCTATGATAAAACAAGGGATTGCATCTTTAAACTTTTTTTCAGCAAATAAAATAAACCCATAATAATAATTTGCATCCGTATAATTGGGGTCTTTGGTTAATTGTCTAATACTGTTGAATAATGGTTTTGCTTTATCGAAATTTTGTAATAAAAAATATGCATACCCTTGATGAAATTTCATTTCAGCAATTTGCCTATTGTTTAAGTTAGCAATATTAGTTTGATCAAAATATTGCAATGCAGTTGCGTAATTTTTATTTCTATATAAATATTCACCAAGATAATAAGCAGTTAATTGAGTAAGATTGAGATCTGTTTCTTGTTGAATAAATTCTTGAGCCAATTCAACAGAAGCGGATTCATTTAATTGTAATCCACAGATGATATAATAATACTTGGCTTCTTTTTTAACAATATGCGGCATATTGCTATTTGTATTACCCGAAATGTAATAATTTTTAAATAAGGGGTAAGCTAAACTAAACTGTTCTTGTTGGAACAATAATTTTGCATTTTTAAAAGATGCATCAGGTTCAATGATATTTTGAGTGAGTTGAGCATTAACGTTTGCATAAAGCATCATTAATGTGATTAGTATAGGTAGGAAAATGACTTTATGCATATTTCTAGAATATTTTGGCATAATTAAATGATTTATTCCAACAAAGGCGCAACACATTGTTAAAGATAGTCTGTCAAATTAATAAGATTACAAATACAACGAATATGTGGAAAAAGAGGAGAAGGTTGTAAGTTTGTCAACAAATTGAGAAAATGTACGAACATTTAACCACTATTAGGGTAAGATATGCCGAAACGGATCAAATGGGAATTGTTTATTATGGTAATTATGCGCAATATTTTGAGGTTGGCCGAGCTGAATCTATTAGAAATTTGGGGTTTACCTATAAAAAAATGGAAGAAATAGGCATAAAAATGCCGGTTGTTAATATGGAAGTGAAATTTATACGATCTGCCATGTATGATGATTTGATAACTGTAAAAACCATACTCAAAGAAGTTCCTACAGATCATTCGATCACTTTTTTCAGTGAAGTGTACAATGAAATGAACAAACTGCTAACTACAGGAGTTGTAACTTTGTACTTTCTAGATGCATCAACTGGAAAAAAAATCGGTTTGCCAGATGCATTGAAAAATGTATTACAGCCATTTTTTAGCGAAGATTAACTGAAAGTATCACTTTATTAAATGTATTAACAAAATTTGAATGAATAAAACATACGCGTCTATAATTACTATTGGAGATGAATTATTGATTGGCCAGGTTGTAGACACCAACAGTAGTTGGATTGCACAGGAGTTGAATAAAATTGGGATATTAGTGAAACATAGGGTGGCTGTTGGGGATGTTTGGGAGGACATTTGGGCAGCTTTAGATGAGGAAAGTAAAAAAGCAGATATTATTTTAATTACAGGGGGGTTAGGACCAACTGCTGATGATATTACCAAACCATTATTATGTAAATATTTTAATGGTACAATGGTAATAGATCAACCAACGCTTGATCATATTACACATATTTTTGAGGAGGTTTTAAAGCGACCTATGATTGAAAGAAATGCCAAGCAGGCAGAAGTACCTGATACGTGTACTGTATTAAAAAACGACAGGGGAACTGCACCAGGAATGCTTTTCAAGAAAGAGCATAAAGTGTTTATTTCAATGCCGGGTGTACCACATGAGATGAAGTTCATTATGACCAATCATGTATTGCCCATGTTGCCAGAATTATACAATACAGGTGTTATTCTTCATCGAACCTTATTAACTGCAGGCATTGGAGAATCTTTTTTAGCTGAATTAATAAAAGACTTTGAAGAATCATTACCCAACCATGTTAAATTGGCGTATCTACCCAATTATGGTATGGTAAGACTACGGTTAACCACCTGGGGTACCGACTCAACCTCCTTAACTAAAGAATTAGATGACCTTTTTAACACATTGAAAATCAATGTGAAAGAATATTTAGTTGTAGATAAAGATCATCCAATGGAGATGGTTGTTGGTCAATTGCTGAATGAAAGGAAACAAACGGTTGCTACAGCAGAAAGCTGTACCGGTGGTTATATAGCACATTTATTAAGTATACATCCTGGATCTTCCACTTTTTTTACAGGAACAGTGGTTAGTTATGCAAATATCATTAAAGAACGGATGTTGGATGTATCACACGAAATACTTACTACAGTTGGTGCAGTTAGTGAAGAAACTGTAATTCAAATGGCAAAATCTGTTCGTGAACTAATGCATACTGATTATGCAATATCAGTAAGTGGAATTATGGGACCAGGGGGTGCTACCGATGAAAAACCGGTGGGATTAGTTTGGGTGGCAATAGCCGATAAGGATAAATGTATTGCTAAAGCATTTCATTTCAGGTTCGACAGAAGAAGAAATATTGAATTAACGGCTACCAATGCATTAAATATGCTTAGGAAATTTATTTTAGAAAATTCTTAGTTCATTGTTTCTGCATATAAGGTATATTTGTTGACTGTTATGAAAGGGTTGTTATCACAGCAAAACACCTCTTACATAAAGTTGAATAATGTGTTTTTACGCTGAAGAAATTAGTAAAACGTATGGCAATAGCTGAATTGGTTATGCCCAAATTGGGCGAGAGTATTATGGAAGCTACTATATTAAAGTGGCATAAAAAGCCGGGTGACATCATTTTAATGGATGAAACCGTACTAGACATCGCTACTGACAAAGTAGATAGCGAAGTGCCATCTACTGCTGCCGGTGAATTAGTGGAGATCTTATTCAATGAAAATGATGTAGTTCCTATAGGCACTGTTATAGCTCGTATTAAAACACAAGCAGCTGATCATTTTATTGCTACTAATCAGCTAGTTCAACCAACTAATGAATCAAAAGAATTGCCTATAACAGAAGAAATTTCACAAGAAATACCATTTACCCCCCCTGTAATTGCTTCTGAGAAAGTATCAACAACAATAAATGCTAACAGATTTTATTCACCTTTAGTATTAAATATCGCTAATAGTGAAAATATACGTTTAGATGAATTAGCATCAATCCCTGGTTCAGGAAACGACGGTCGGTTAACCAAGAAAGATATTTTACAATATGTTGCGGACAAAAAAACAGGTGCACCAATTCAACCAGCACCAGTTTTACAAAACAATGCACCAATTGCTCATGAAAATACTGTAGTTGATACTATTAACCAATTTACGCCTCCGATAGTACAGCCATTAGAAACTGTTCAATCGGCAACACCACCTGTTCAACAAAATATTTCAAAGCCAATTAATACTAATTTCAATGCTCCTTCACCTGTTTATGTAACAGGTGAAACGGAAATTATTGAAATGGATAGAATGCGAAAGCTTATTGCCAAACATATGGTAGATAGCAAACACATTAGTCCACATGTTACTAGCTTTACAGAAGCAGATGTAACTAATATGGTTATTTGGCGTGAAAAAGTAAAAACAGAATTTGAACATAGAGAGGGAACAAAAATTACTTTTACTCCTATGTTTTTAGAATGTATTGCTAAGGTAATTAAGCGTTTTCCATTCATTAACGCTTCATTAAATGGTGATCAAATTATAATCAAAAAAGATATTAATATTGGCATGGCAACTGCATTACCTAGTGGTAATTTAATTGTACCTGTTATTAAATCGGCTGATCGTTTGACACTAGTAAGTCTTTGTAATACCGTCAATGGATTAGCTGATGCAGCTCGCAATGGCAAGTTAAAGCCTGATGATACTGTAGGTGGTACTTTTACTTTTACCAATGTAGGTACTTTTGGCAGTTTAATGGGCACACCAATAATAAATCAACCACAGGTAGCTATTTTAGCGGTAGGTGCTATCAAAAAAAGAGCGGTTGTTATAGAAACGCCTGAAGGAGATTCAATTGGAATCCGCCATATGATGTATTTATCATTAAGTTACGATCATCGTATTGTTGATGGTAGCATAGGCGCAAGCTTTTTAACTGCTGTAGGCAAGGAACTAGAAAACTGGGATCCTAATAAGAAGTGGTTTCATTATATTTAAAGAGTAGATAATAATTTAACTTTAATGCGCATCACAATTGAAGAATGAAAATACAGTAGTTCCATAATTTCTAACAAAAGCAAAACCAGCATAGTTTTCGTAAGCATTACGTGGTGTATGTTCTAATACAAAAAAACCCTTTGGTGCAATTAGTTTAGCAGCTACTATAATTTTAGGTAATTCATCGATAGTTCCTAAAGCATATGGTGGTCCAGCAAAAATAAAATCGTATTGGGTAGTACATGTTTGTAAAAAACTAAAAACGTCCATTTTCAACAGTTGAGCGGTAGCCCCAAAACTTTCTAGATTTTTTTTGATGAAATTGTACATGTTAGGGTCTTTTTCAATAATCGTTAATTTATCAGCTCCCCTTGAAGCTAATTCATAACTTATACAGCCAGTACCACCAAACAGGTCTAATGTAGTTATACCTTCAAAATTTATTCTATTTTGTAAAATATTAAAGAGACCTTCTTTTGCTATATCAGTTGTTGGTCTAGTATGAGGCATGTTGGTTGGGGGATGTATTCTTCTCCCCCCCCATTTACCTGAAATAATTCTCATAATGCTAAATTGTAAAATGGGGAAAAATAATATGCAGGGTATTTGTATAAAGTAGCATCAAATACACCATTAGGCAATATATTTTGTTGAGTAACTTTTCCGAATGTTTTTAGTAATTTTATATAAATATCAGATTCTTCTTCTATTAAACCACTTATTTCTAGCTCAGTTTGCAATGCATCTAATTCAAATTGTTGTATAATTCTCAAAAAATAATAAATAGCATCTTCTGGTTGAAAATATTTATATGATTGAATGATTTGCAACTTTCTATCTTTCCAAACAGCAATTAAAAAATGCGCTGTATAGAATTGTACTTTGATAAACAAATTTGGCAAATCTGTTCTACTCATTACATCATTGAGTAAGTGAGAATAAGTATGACTTATTGTACTGTTTGTGAAAGCGCTGTTTACATTTTCTACTATTAATTTTGGAATTCGATATGCATTTATAAAATTGTTAGAAAAACTAATTTTTTCAAAATGAATTTCTTGTTTGTTGTTTTCACCAAAAATAAGGTTGAGATAATCTTCTGCAGCAGATTCGCCTTGTAATTCTTCTGGTATAAGCACAACTTCATCTAAATTGATAAAACATTTAACCTCATCATATTTATACTTTAAAATTTCTGAAGTTGTTTTGAAATTGTATAATATTTTATTCCAATCTAATTTTTCGTTCTTTTCAATTGTGAACAGTTCAAAAGCCATAACTTCTAGATTGGATAAATTCTTAGATAGGCACATTAATTCATCGCTACCAATTTCAATCACCAATAAATGATTGGAACCAGGTATACTATTCTCGTTATATAATCCTATTTTCTTAATAACCATTCTTCTAAATTACCTGCAAAATAATTAAAAAACATTGCCTTTAACAATCAATCCACTTCAATCTGCAATTTAGTACCTTTGTGAAACATTATGACTAATCTTAATTCAAATTTACATCTTCAAGTTGAAACTGGCAGCAAACAAATATTACGAATTGCTTTACCTATTTCAGCGGCTATAATTGTACCTCAAATAAATTTTATTACTAATAACATTTTTTTAGGGGGGCTTGGTCAAAAAGAGCTCGGTATTGCAGGAATAACAGGGGTTTATTATTTACTATTTGCAGTAATTGGAAACGGGTTGAATAGTGGACTTCAGGCACTTATATCAAGAAAAGCAGGAGAAAACAATATAGATGAGATTGGTGTGCTATTTTGGCATGGAGTAAGGATAGCGTTGGTATTTGCCTTACTAGGTATCGTATTAACATGGTTTATTGCACCAAGTGTATTAAGATGGTCGTTACATGATGCAGAAGGGGTAAAAATGGCCATCAACTTTTTATATATTCGAATATTAGGACTGCCAATACTATATATTTATCAGATGCGCAATGCATTATTAGTGGGTACAAATCAAAGTAAGTACCTGATTTTTGGAACTGCAACCGAAGCCATTATTAATATAGTATTAGATTATGGTTTCATATATGGGAAATTGGGGTTACCTCAGCTAGGATTTAATGGAGCAGCTTATGCCTCAATAATTGCAGAATTAAGTGGATTAATTGCTGTTTTTGGCGTAATCAAGTTAATGGGAATCAGTAAACAACTTCAATTATTTAATAAAATTTCATACCAAAAAAAGTATTTCAAGTTAATCTTAAATCAATCCTACCCATTGATATTACAGCACACAATTAGTATAATGAGTTGGGAATATTTTTACATACTTATAGAGCATCATGGTGCAAGAGATTTGGCAATTTCTAATACCATGAGAAATTTATTTGGATTTTTTGGATGTTTTACATGGGCATTTGCGGCAACAACCAATACGATGGTGAGTAATGTAATTGGTCAAGGTAAAAAAGAAGAAGTGCTCCCACTAATTTACCGAATTTTAAAATGGAGTGTTGGATTTGCAGTTAGTGTATTTCTACTATTAAATATATCTCCCCGAACATTTTTAAGTATTTATGGTCAGGGAGATGATTTCATTATAGCTGCAATACCAATTGTACAAATAGTATCGGTGGCAATGGTATTGATGTCTATTGCTGTTGTATGGGTTAATGCAGTAACAGGTACCGGAAATTCTAAAATGAACTTATATACTGAAATGGCAACAATTGTTTTTTATTTAGTATACGTTTATATAGCATTAGAAAAACTTAATATGTCAATTTCTTGGGGATGGTTAAGTGAATGGGTTTACTGGTCAGTAATGTTCATCCCTTCCTATTGGTACATAAAAAGCAACCGATGGAAAAGTTATGTTATTTAACCCTTTAATTGTTTAATTAAATCGATGTATTCTTGCATGGCACCTTCTTTGGATAAACCCTTAAGTTTTGCCCAAGCATCATGTTTGAATTTAGCTACAAAATCAAAGGCATTTTCCGGACCATCGCCAACTGCGTCTCCTTCAGTAGCTTGTTTAAATAAGGAGTATAGCTTCAACAATATATCATTATCTGGCTTTTCGGTTAATGTTTTACTAGCAGCAATTGCTTCTTGAAATAATTCAGTTAGTTCCATAAAATTTTATGATTTATTAATTTAAAGAGGAAAGCAATTTAGCACCTTCTGCTTTAATAACAACATCTTCTGAGTTTCTTGTGGGTAATTTTATTAATTTATTTAATATATCTATAGCGATTTGGGGTTGATTATTTTCAATGTAAGCTTTGCTAAGGTCTAAATAATTGGGTGTAAAATAAGTATCAATAGCCTTACACTTCTCCATAAAAGCGATAGCTTTAACTAAATCACCATCTGGTAGACCACCATATAATAATTTAACGGCCATTTTTTTAAATCCAGATAAAGTAACCATTTCTAAATTCCATTTCCCTAAAATATAATTTGCTTTTGCGTGATTTGGATTAATGGATATTGCCTTATCTGCAAAAACTTTTATATCTTTTACAAAACCAACAATTTTTTTGTTATCTACTTCAACATCGGTTAATCTACCAGAAACCATCGATAGTGTGTAATAAGCATCTGCAGAAGTTGAATTAGCTTGTACGGCTTTATTTGCAACATTTAAAGCAGATTCAAAATATAATCGTTTATTATTTTTATCTTTTTCTTTACCTCCCATAATCACATTTAATTCGGCAACTTTAACAAGCGATTTTAAATGATTGGGATCTATTAAAAGTACTTGTTTGTATTTATCAAGGGCTTCTGTTTCTTTAAGTTGTTTTTCAAAACTATCTGCTTCTTTTAATATAGCAGAAATATCTTGCGCATGAACTGAAACAATAACAATTGAAAATAGGATAAACAAAATAATACGTTGCATAATTAATCTCTTTGTAATGTATAAGAAATACCCACTCTACCGTCGATATTTTTAATTGGAGGGTTCATTTTATCAATTGATATAAATACTTTATCTGCTAAAGGAAATTGTTGTAAAATTTCAGTAGAGAACGTTTGTGCAATTGTTTCTAATAGTTCGGTTGGAATTGCCATTTTTTTTTCAATCATTGAAAAAACATTCACATAGTTAATTGTTTGGGAAATATGTGTAATCGGCAAATCATTGGGCGTATAATCAATAGTAATATTCACTTCAAATTGATTTCCACAGACTTTTTCTTCATGATAAATTCCATGGAAAGAAAAAAAATGCAAGTTTTTTAAATGAATTTGAAGTGAATGTTTCATTATCAATAAATATGAATAATCTAATTAGTGAATCCCTTTTGCAGTAAGGTATCTCTCTGCATCTAAAGCAGCCATACATCCACTACCTGCTGCTGTAACAGCTTGTCTGTAATTTTTATCTTGAACATCACCTGCAGCAAATACACCCTCTACATTTGTTTTTGAAGTACCCGGAGTAGTTAAAATATAGCCTGTTTCATCCATGTCTAACCAATCTTTAAAAATATCGCTGTTTGGCTGATGACCAATTGCAACAAAAAATCCACTAATGGGTATTTCTTGTGTTTGCTTGGTAACATTGTTCATAATTTTCACAGCTTCTACTTTATTAGCGCCTAATATTTCTGCAGTATCAGTGTTCCAGTAAACCTTAATATTGGGGGTATTCAAAACTCTATCTTGCATAACTTTACTTGCCCTCATTTTATCTTTTCGAATAAACATGTGAACCGTAGTGCAAAGTTTAGATAGGTAAACCGCCTCTTCTGCAGCGGTATCACCAGCCCCTACAATTGCCACTTCTTTTCCTTTAAAGAAAAATCCATCGCAAACAGCACATGCACTTACCCCAAAACCATTTAAACGTTGTTCACTTTCAATGCCTAACCATTTAGCTGAAGCACCGGTAGCAATAATAATGGCATCGGCATGAATTTCTTTTTCTTCATCAATCCAAACTTTATAAGGAGTAGCACTAAAATCTACTTTTGTAGCTAATCCATATCTTATATCAGCACCCATACGCAAAGCCTGTTTCTCAAAATGCACCATCATTTCTGGCCCCTGAATACCATCTGGATAACCTGGGTAGTTTTCTACTTCTGTGGTAATTGTCAATTGGCCACCTGGTTGTATTCCTTGATACAATACTGGATGCATATTGGCCCTTGCTGCATAAATGGCAGCTGTATAACCAGCTGGGCCAGAGCCTATTATTAATACATGTACTTTTTCAATAGCAGTTTGTTCCATAGCTACAATATTTCAAATTATTAAATACTTAATTTTTGTTAAATGAAAATACCACACAATTTGTCATTCACTTTACTATTTTGGAATAATTATTTTTTTGTACTGAGCAGCATATCCACAAAATGCACCCAATGCGCCATTATTTATATTACCAATTACTACACCCGGTGAAGAAAATGGGTTACCAATAGATTGATAAGCGTATTCCCAAGTACGCCAAAATTCGTAGGAAGCTTTATTGATGTTACAAAACTTAACCGTAATGGTATCTCCTTTTTTATAAAATGAATTATTTTCTCCTTTTTCAATATTATTTTTATCAATTCCTTTCGGCAAATCTACAGCATATGATTTGCCGTCTACTACATTATCATCGAATACACTATTGAAACCCGGGAAAAAATCTTTAGCATTAATTTTAGTATAAAAGCGTATATAATTACCCAATCCTGGAGGATCTGTAATTTTTGCGCTCAACACAACAAAACTATCAGTAAGTGGCCTATTCGGTACAGGCCTATACCATAATGAATCAATTTGCTTAGTTAATAAAGGAATGGTGGTTTCGCTATTATACAATGCCCCATTATAATCAATAGTTAACTGATATGTTTTACCTAAAACACCCAATATTGTATGAGTAGGATCAGATAAATCAGTGGAGTAAAAATTATAGCGATAACCATTGGCAAACTTAAATTCGTAGTTTTTTAGTTGAATGGTTTTCGTACCATCACTTAAAAATACTTTAGCATTATTAATGAATGAGTTATAAAGCGTTGTAGAATCGATGGTTGAAAAATAGTTAAGCGAAGTTGACAATATCACTACTGGTGGTGAATTATTTTCAATTTGTGCATCTACCACTAATTGAACAGATTGTGAAGAAGGCGTAATTTGAATATCTTTTTCACAACTACTTGTGAAAAGAGTGATTAACAAAAAAAATAAAACAACAGAATACTTCATCATATATAAATCAATAAATCATCAACCAATTAAAAAACGCCTCTGAATTACAGAGGCGTAAGAATAAAAAAAGTTAAGTATAAATAAATGTATACAATTAAATTAACCTAAATAAGCTTTTAATGCATTACTATAACGCGCTTTTTGAAGTCGTTTAATAGCACGTTCTTTAATTTGTCGTATACGTTCTTTTGTAAGATCATATTTCATACCAATTTGTTCAATTGTAACACCATTTTCTCCATCTAAACCAAAATATGCATTTACAATTTCTGCTTCTCTTGGGCTTAATGATTTCAACACTCTACGAATTTCATCTCTTAAAGAATCTTTCATTACATCTTCATCAGTATCATCAGAACCTTCTAATAAATCACCCATAGCAACGTCTTCAGCTTCATGTACTGGAGCATCTAGTGAGGT
This sequence comes from Sphingobacteriia bacterium, assembly GCA_947452295.1. Lineage (GTDB taxonomy): Bacteria > Bacteroidota > Bacteroidia > Chitinophagales > Chitinophagaceae > Sediminibacterium. Next base: position 7,101 of record CANGCK010000037.1, on the reverse strand, counting down.
ATGGCGGGTATTGCTCTGAAATATATTATTAATTTCAGTTTCGCTCATTTCAAGTATTTCAGCTAACTCTTCTGTAGAAGGTTCACGCTCATGTTCTTGTTCAAAAGCCATGTAAGCTTTGTTGGCTTTGTTATAAGTACCGATTTTATTTTGAGGTAAACGGACCAATCTGCCTTGTTCAGCTAATGCTTGTAAAATAGATTGACGAATCCACCAAACGGCATAAGATATAAATTTAAACCCTTTGGTTTCATCAAAACGTTGTGCCGCTTTAATCAATCCTAAGTTACCTTCATTGATAAGATCACTTAAGGACAATCCCTGGTGTTGATACTGTTTAGCAACAGAAACTACGAAACGTAGATTAGCTTGAACCAATTTATCTAATGCACGTTGATCACCCATTTTGATCTTTTGTGCCAAAGTAGTTTCCTCTTCGGGATTGATCATTGGGATTTTTGAAATTTCTTGTAAGTATTTTTCAACTGCTTGCGAATCTCTATTGGTAATCTGCGTAGCGATCTTCAGTTGCCTCATATCTTTTTTTGCTTTTAATATGCAAAATTACATTTTTTACCTGAATTTTGCAGTTATATCTTTATTAAAAGTGATATTTTAAATTTTATGATCGATTTTCGTTCTGATACCCTAACAAAACCTACCCCAGGAATGTTGAATGCCATGCATAACGCCGTTGTAGGCGATGACGTATTTGGCGAAGATCCTACTGTAAATGAGTTGGAAAAGACAAGTGCATCTTATTTTGGCATGGAAGCCGGATTGTTTTGTCCAAGCGGCACCATGACCAATCAAATAGCCATTAAATGCCATACAAAGCCAGGTGATGAAGTAATATGTGACTCTTTGTCGCATATCTATTTATATGAAGGAGGCGGTATAGCTGTGAACTCATTGGCATCAGTTAAATTAATAAAAGGGAATAATGGGAGATTAACAGCACCCCAAGTGCACGAGGCAGTCAATAATACTTTAGATATTCATCGTCCAATTAGTAAATTAGTTAGTTTAGAAAATACCGCAAACAGAGGTGGTGGATCTTGTTATGAATTTGCTGATATTCAATCTATTAGAGAGGTTTGCTTAAGTAATAACTTGAAGTTGCATTTAGATGGTGCTCGTTTATTTAATGCACTAATAGCCAAAAAAGACAATCCTTTGGAGTATGGCAAAACATTTGATTCTATTTCTATCTGTTTAAGTAAAGGTTTGGGAGCACCAATTGGTAGTGTTCTATTGGGCAATACTGAATTTATCAAACAAGCTAGAAGGGTTAGAAAAGTATTAGGAGGTGGAATGAGACAAGCAGGATATATCGCTGCTGGTGCACTTTATGCGCTAACCAATCATGTAGAAAGATTGGCAGAAGACCATCATCATGCTCAACTTATTGCTGCAGCTTTAATAGAAAAAGATTTTATCGATAGTATATTACCAGTAGAGACCAATATTATAATTTTTTCGGTAAAAGGGAGATACAATGCTACGGAGTTAACGCAACTATTAGCTAAACAAGAAATTTTAACAATTGCTATGACCCCTACTCTTGTTAGGATGGTATTACATTTAGACATCAATCCAGACATGGTTGCCCAAACTATTAGGGCAATTCATTCCTTATAATTACCTTTGTTGTTTAAAAGTTTATATTTTCAATTAAGAAATTATGTTAGCTCGAATAAATCCTACGAATACGCAGGCTTGGTTTTTATTAAAAAAACATTATGAAGATGAAATGAGTCGAAAACATATGCGCGACTTATTTGCAGCGGATAGTGACCGATTTTTGAAATTTTCGCTTTGTTTAGATCAAATGGTGTTTGATTATTCAAAAAATATAATTGACCCAAAAACTTTACAATTATTGCTTCAACTAGCCGAAGAATGTCAATTAAAAGAAGCCATCCATGATTTTTTTGCCGGAATTAAAATCAATGAAACTGAACATAGATCTGTTTTACATACTGCTTTAAGAAATTTTTCAGATACAGCCATTTTGGTAGAGGGCAAAGATATTATGCCTAAAATAGCTAAAGTGCAACGACAAATGAAACAGTTTTGTGAAAACATTCATTCAGGTCAATGGAAAGGCTATACGGGCAAACCCATTAAATATATTGTAAACATTGGGATTGGAGGTAGTGATTTAGGACCAGTAATGGTTACTGAAGCCCTTAAACCCTATTGGAAAGATGGAATCAATACTTTTTTTGTCAGTAATATCGATGGTACTCATATAGCTGAAACCTTGAAAAAGGTAACGCCAGATGAAACATTATTTTTAATTGCTTCTAAAACGTTTACTACACAGGAAACCATGACGAATGCGCATACTGCGCGCAATTGGTTTTTAGAACACGCAACCGATGAAGCACATATTGCCAAACATTTTGCAGCACTGAGTACAAATGAAGAAATGGTTACTGCCTTTGGGATAGACAAGGTAAACATGTTTGAATTTTGGGATTGGGTTGGTGGCAGATATTCTTTATGGAGTGCTATTGGCTTATCTATTGCACTTACTATAGGTTACGAAAATTTTGAAGCATTACTTAAAGGAGCTTCTATTGCTGATGAACATTTTCGTGTAGAGAAATTCGATAAAAATATTCCGGTATTGATGGCCTTGATTGGCATATGGTATACGAATTTTTTTGGGGCACAAAGTGAAGCAATTTTGCCCTATGATCAATATATGCACCGATTTGCTGCATATTTTCAACAAGGAAATATGGAAAGTAATGGTAAAAGTGTAGATAGAAGTGGTAATATAGTGAACTATGCAACAGGACCGGTTATTTGGGGCGAACCAGGCACCAATGGGCAGCATGCATTTTATCAACTGATACATCAAGGTACGTTGATGATTCCTTGTGATTTTATTGCTCCGGCAATTAGCCATAATCCAATTGGTGATCATCATGATAAATTAATTTCAAATTTCTTTGCTCAAACTGAAGCTTTAATGAATGGGAAGTCTGAAAACGACGTAAAAGTGGAAGGAATGAAAGCAGAAAAATCTGAGGAAGAAATACTAAAAATCACTCCCTACAAAGTATTTGAAGGTAATAAACCAACGAATTCTTTTTTATTAAAACAAATTACCCCTCAATCATTGGGAATGTTAATTGCCTTATATGAGCACAAGATTTTTGTGCAAGGTGTAATTTGGAATATTTTTAGTTTTGATCAATGGGGTGTTGAATTGGGCAAACAAATGGCCAATAAAATTTTACCTGAGTTATTGAATGACGAAAATGTTACTGAGCATGATTCATCTACAAATGGATTGATAAATGCCTTTAAAAAATTTAGAAAGAACGACAATTAATTGCATGTCTACAATTGTTATTAGACCTATTGCGCCTGAAGATAATATTGCCATTGCCAATATTATTAGAACAGCATTAACTGAATTTGGGGCCAATAAACCAGGGACAGTATATTTTGATGATACCACAGATCATTTATTTGAATTATTTAATACGAGTTCATTAAGTGCTTATTTTGTAGCTGTTCAAGATAACACAATTGTAGGTGGTGCAGGCATCTACCCCACTGATGGTCTTCCGTCCGATACATGTGAATTAGTAAAAATGTATTTATCTAAAAATGTGAGGGGATTGGGATTGGGACGCAAAATGATTGACCATTGTTTAAGTGTTGCGAATGAAAAAGGATTTAAGCAAGTATATTTAGAAACAATGCCCGAATTAAATAAAGCCGTAAAAGTGTATGAAAAGTTTGGTTTTAGTTATTTAAATGGGCCGATGGGAAATAGTGGCCATAATGGCTGTGATTTATGGATGCTTAAACAGTTATAGATTACCATAATTTTCTAGGGCATAAATCGCCCCACTTATTGCCCAGCAAAAAGCCTACTAATATTTCGTGTGTACCTTTACTAACCGTATTTAGTAAAGAAGTTTGCACATCATACGAATAACCAATATTTATTGTATTGTTTAAGTTTACACCTACCATTCCTGCAAACCCATCCTTGTATCTGTAAGATCCACCAATCCAAATAAGATCTTGGTATTGGAATTTGGCATTTATATCAATACCAAGGGGTAATGGACTAACATATCGCAATAAAGTAGAGGGTAAAAAAGATATATCGTCGGAGATTTGCATTCGATAACCCGCGCTGAGGAATAAATGCGGGATGAGTTTATTTTGTGTTAATGAAACTGAATTATCGGAAAAAGCAATGTTTTGTGGAATGATTTGTTGTGCAGAAAGACCAATAAAATATTGTTTTGAATAAAGCCATAACCCTGCGCTGATATCTGGTTTAAACCTATTAATCAACCCGCTACTAGCCACAGCTGGATCTATATTAATTGTTCCAAAATTTAATTTAGAGGCATCTAAACTGATGTTGGTAACGCCCACCGATATCCCTCCCGACAAATTTGTTTGTGGAGATAGGCCAATATGATATGCATACGTACCATAAGCAGCAAATCTATTTAAAGGACCTGTTTTATCATTTAAAATGGTAAAGCCTGCACCATGATGTGGTTCTGCTGCAGAATATTCTTGCCAATAAGCGGTTCCCCTTGGATTTTCACCAGGCGCTCTGAAACTGGTGGCCGACTCTCTCCCATAATCATTTTTACTTAAAGGGCCTTGAATGGTAAGATAGGTAGTAACAGGAGCATCTTGTAAACCAACCCATTGCATACGATGGCTGGCTTTAACGTCCCAATAATTTTCTATCCCGGCTACGGCAGGATTAATGATAAAATTATTCATAATATACTGTGTATAATATGGACGTTGTTGACCATTTACCTGAATCAAACACAAGCTAATTAATAGTATGAATAATAACCTACCCTTCATTACTTAACGAATTATTGTTATAGAACCGGATGCAATTTTACGTCCATTTCTTGGATTTATCATATAATAATATGTTCCCATTGGTAAAACCTTTCCATTATAAGATCCATCCCAGTTTACATTATTCCCTTTATGCGTAAATACCAATCTTCCATATCGATCTAACACATCTACAGTTGCATTTGGATAGCTATCTAGGGCGCTAATTTTCCAAGTATCATTTAATCCATCACCATTTGGAGAAAATGCATTCGGAATTATTAACTCTTTTTCTATTTTTATATAGGTTTTATCTGTTGAAATACAATTATTTTGAGAAACAACACGAAGTGTATATTCTATATCATCAACGGTTGTTGTAATTGGATTTACTGTAATGGTGCTAGATAAAAAAGTTGCAGGGGACCATTGAAAATTTAAGTTATCACCCCAAATTTTTAATGGCATTAATTCAATACTGCCTCCTTGAAGCAATAGCACTGTATCTTTTAAGTCTAGAATGGGATTGGGAAAAACAGAAATCGATTGAAAGAAGGTATCACTTAAACAACCGTCTTGATTAACAAAACTCAATGAAACATTATTTGTGAATAACCCAGTATCTGTAAAAGAAAACGAAGGTGATTCTGCAAAAGAACTATCAGCTTGTCCAAACTTCCATTTCCAAATAATATTACCAGAATTTGCTGACATGGTATTACTAGAATTAAAAAAATTGACTGTATTACCAGCGCAAATAGCATTTTGAGAAGCGTTGAACAATGATTTTGGTTGAGAATAGATTTTTACCACTTTAGGTAATGATGCCCTAAAACATTGATTACCTGAATAAGTAATTAATTGAATGGTAAAACTATCGGGTACACTGCCAGGAGAAAGATCGGGATAGCGATAGCTATATTCTTTTGAAGCATTTGGCATTACAGTTATTGTATCATTGGGGTGTTCTTTTACATTCCAAATAATTTGTTGTTTAGTAATATATCCAGCATCAGTTAAGGTAGATTTATCTAAAATTTTAACAGGAAATGGTTGGCAAATAGGACGGCTATTTACTATATCAAAATCCGCATTTTGCACATCAGGATTTACCGTAAAAGTTTTTATTATTGAATCATTGCAACCATTAGAAGAAGCAACTAATTTAACTTGATAGGTGTTGGCTGAGGCAAACACTATCGTATCTTTTTTCTGTAAACTTTCAGAGGGAATACCACCAGCAAAATACCAATGCGTGGTAGATGGTAATCCATTAACTGGTAAAGTTTCATCGTTAAAAACAATTAAATCATTCACACATACAGATGGTGTAGAAAAAGCCGCTGTTGGAGACGAATTAATAATGCATTTTTTAATGGCTATATTACTGGCACAACCCGTAGCAGTTACAACGCTTAATCCGATATTTTTATCGCCACTAGCATTATATTTATTGGTAGCAATGCTGTTTGGTAATAGCGTATCAAGCTTTACCCCATTATTAAAGTCCCAAATTGCCCATTTTAATTGATTATTCGGGCTATTTGATACTGAAGTAGTATTGGTGAAATTAATGTTGGTGTTGGTACAATTAGGCGTTGAAAAATTAAAATTAGCAGTGGGCTTATCAGATAAAAGAACAATGGAAGTTTTAGTAGAAAAACATCCTAATTCATTAATTGCAGTAAGTTTAGTAAAAATGCTGTCTTTTATAAATCCGGAAAAAATCATCATAGATCCAAGCGAATCATTAATAAAAATATCATTTATATCTCTAAACTGCCAGTTCCATTTGAATAAAGGGGTACCGGGTGAGGTCGTAATATCTCTAAATTTAATTACAGAATCTTTGCATCCAGATGATATATATTCAAAATCTGCAGTTACAGATTCTTTAACAAGTATGCTATCTATTAATAAATTATCATAACTATTGATACACCCCTCTGTTATAATATTTACAGATTTTACCAAAATATTTATTGGGATATAGCCTGTTTTATTCACTTTAAAAGTATCAGGCAATTGATAGATATAATATTTTTTGCCATTCGACATCGATATTGAAGGGGTTGGTACGTTGGTTATTTCCACTTTACTATTTGGGGATACAGCAGTGTTGTTAAAGAAATCGACAACTATTTTATTCACTTCGTAAGGCAATATTAGTTGAATGTTAAAAGGGGTTTGTTTACAAGTGGCTAAATATTGAATATTGTTGGACTCATAAGGATTTACAATTTTAATTGGTGG
>CANGCK010000036.1 GCA_947452295.1 Sphingobacteriia bacterium | reverse complement strand
AATCTGTGCTTTGGCTGCTGTACATTATGGGATGGAAACCATACCAACTGAATGACTGAATAACATAGCCAGAAAACAAGAACTTGAAACAATGCTGGATGAATTAATTAAAAAGTAAAAATTAAAAAGTCAAAAAAGAGAACTAAATATGAAAACAATTATACTGGGTGATACACATGGCCGACCAATTTGGGAAAACATCATCAACCAAGAAAAAAACTTTGACCGCCTAATTTTTGTAGGCGATTATTTTGATAGTAAGCAATATACTGCCGCGCAGCAAATCGATAATTTTGCAAAAATTATTGAATATAAAAATACACATCCTGAAAAAGAGATTGTTTTATTGGTAGGAAATCATGATTTGCATTATTTTCCTGAAATAGGCGATACCGGAACATCGGGATATCAACCGCTTGCAAAATATGATATTGAAGAAATAATTCAGGCAAATCGAAAACATTTGCAAGTTGCTTACAGGTGGAGTAGGTTTCTTGTTTCTCACGCAGGGATAAGCAGCGAATTTATGAACATAACTTTCGGAAGTGGGAAATGGAATAACACCACCGTGGTAGATGATTTGAATACCGCCTTCATTAAAAATCTATTTTTGTTTAAATTTTTTGGAACAGAACCTTCCGGAGACGATCCGGAGCAAACGCCATTATGGATTAGAACGCCAAGTTTGGTACAATCTAACATAGGGTCTACGTTGGGGCAATACACACAAATATTTGGACACACCATGATAGCGGATATTAATGAAGTAGCAACAATTACAAAAGGAAAATATTATTTAATAGATTGTTTAGGTACCAGTAAAGAATATCTGGTAGTGGAGGATGGGATGATAAGAACAAGCAAAATCAACAATGGCATTTAGTAAACATTAACATATTTTCAATTCCCGTTGTAAATACATTACAATCAGACGGTTTATTATTGCAGCATATAACCTAAGTATGCTGCTACAACAAAAAAAACATCCACCAACTATTGACAAGAAAATGAAAAAACAAACAGCTGCCTTGTTGAGTAATTGGATGAAATAAACGCCTACATTTGCTCACCCCCCACTCATTTATAGCGTAACAACTAATTAATTATTTATGAGAACGATTGAAGATATTCATCAACAATTTGCAGAATGTTTTAATGATTATGTGGTTAAACCCTATGCCTATTTTTTATCTAAAAACTTGCTCGAAGGAAATATTTGTATTGCAATTGATGAGCCATTGATTCGCATTGCAGAATCTCCTTATAAAAATGTTCCGGGAGTAGAAGCGCTTAAAAAAAGCAGTTTGGTGGGTATTGATGCCGATGCAGTTACGCCATTTATTTTACAAAACAACAAACTGTACTTACATCGTTACTATCATTATGAATCAATTATTGTTAATCGAATTAAAGAATTGGTATATAGCGGGAATGATTTGGTTACCCAACGAATGGAAAAGTTAAGTCAACAAGCGGCAATCATTAAAAATTTAAATGCCACCCTGCCCAATAACATACATCCCGATTTAAAAATCGACTGGCAGCTTGCTGCCGCACTTCAAGTATTAACACAAAATTTTTCAATCATTACCGGAGGGCCGGGAACAGGCAAAACCACCACTTTGGCAAAGGTACTTCGTATCTTATATGCTATTGAACCTAATGCAAGAATTGCTTTAGCGGCTCCAACCGGTAAGGCTTCTATGCGCATGTATGAATCGCTAAATAACACTAATATAGATTTACCCAATGAAATAAAAACAAAGTTTGAATCATTAAAACCAAGTACTATTCACAGTTTGCTCGGCTATATTTATAATTCAGTAAATTTTAAATACAATAGTAAAAACACTTTGCCTTTCGACTGGATTATTGTAGACGAGGCATCAATGATAGATGTACCCATGTTTGCAAAATTGCTTCAAGCAATGGACCAACAGGCTAGAATTATTTTATTGGGTGATAAAGATCAATTGGCTTCGGTAGAAGCAGGTAGCCTTTTGGGCGACCTTTGCTTGTCTGTAGAAAAAATCAATCAATTTACAGCAGAAAAAGCCGAGTGGATTAACCAATTTATTACAGCTGAAGAGCATAAAATAACACCAGCATTTATCAACACAGAAAACAAATTGTTGGCCGGTAAAATTACCGAATTAAAACTTAGCCATCGTTTTAATAGTGAGGGTGGTATTGGTAAATTAAGTAAAGCAATATTAAACAACGAGTCTACAATTTTACAAGAATATATTGCTTCGCCTATTGATGCTAATGTAATTATTGATACAGCGTACAGTAACGAAGTACTGCAACAATTTACCGAAGGATATAATGATTTTATTCAAGAACCCAACATAAAAAATGCAATCAAAAAGCTAAATAATTTACGAATATTGGTTGCGGTACGAGAAGGTGATAGAGGCTTATATGCTGTCAATAAAAAAGTTGAAAATATTTTACAGCAAAAAAAATTAATTAATATCGATTCGGAATTTTATCACAATCGACCCATTATTGTAACTAAAAACATGTATGAATTTGGATTATTTAATGGAGATGTTGGAATAATAAGAAACGGGAGAGCATATTTTGAATTAGCCAATCAAGAAGAGCCCAAGCCATTTTTACCGGCATATATTACCAGTGCAGAAACGGTATTTGCGATGACTATTCATAAAAGTCAAGGATCCGAATTTACTAAAGTATTAATTGTGTTACCCGAAGGCACAGAAAACCCTTTGCTTACAAAAGAATTGTTGTACACGGGAGTAACGAGGGCAAAAAACACAGTAACCATACAAGCAAGTGGCGCAACTATATTACATGCAGCTAATGCTACTGTAAAAAGAACATCGGGTTTAAGGGAGCGTCTTGGATAGTTGTACCATATTAATTGTTTTAACTGATTTATATGAGCATTAAATTAACTGTTTCAAATTCATTAAAGCCATTGGCTGCAAAGATTGCAGAAAATTTGCGGACACTGCAAAAGAATCCATTTGCAAAACAATGGATTATTACCCAAACCGAGGGAATGAATAATTGGTTGAAATATAGTATTGCCAATAAAATTGGTATTGCTGCCAATATTCAATTTTATCGACCGAATGATGTGCTTGCAATTGTTTTTAGAATGACGGGTAGTTTAGATAAAAAAATATTGGATCAAGAAACGATGAAATGGAGCTTGTATTCGTTGTTAGATGATCCGCAATTTGTTGCACAGCACGCCGCCATTAGCGATTATTATGCCAATAACAATATTAAAAAAATTGCCTTAGCCAATGAGTTGGCCGATTTATTTGATCAATATCAATTGTATCGCCCAGAAATAATTCAACAATGGAATGAAGAAAATGCTATTCCTCCAGATTCAACAGAATGGCAAATGCATTTATGGATTTTATTAAAAGAGCGATTAGCAGACACATATCAAGATAAAACAGAAATGGGGCTGAAACTGCGCAGCGCTTTAAAAGATGCAGCATTTAAAACTTCTATACAAGCTAAAATACCAGCATTACACTTTTTTGGGTTGGCAATTATTGCACCCTTTTATTTAAATCTGTTAAATGAATTGGGCAATATTATCGACATTTATTTTTATATGACCAATCCCGCACCAGAACAATATTGGTTAGAAGATAAATCAGAAAAACAAATAGCCCGATTAAGTTCAAAGCATAAAAAAAACTATTCTGCCGATGAACATTTATTAATAGGAAATGATTTGTTACTTAATTGGGGCGCCATTGTAAAAAACACGTATACCTTATTGTTTGAAAAAGAAGAAATCATTAACAATTATAATGAATTGTTGCAAACGCCACCACAGCAACCAACCAGACTTATTAATAAAATTCAGGCAGATATTTATTACAATATACCCAACACATTAACTAGTGGCTACGCTATTCATAATATTAAAGATGGATCGGTTGTTATTAATGGATGTTATACAGCGCTGAGGGAGGTAGAAGTATTTTACAATTATTTAGTAGAATTGATCGACCAAAAGAATGTGCAATTGTCGCCAAGAGACATTGTAGTAATGGTTTCAGACATAGATTATTATGCACCATTTATACATGCAATATTCGGGAACAGCAAAAATGCATTTCCTTATAAAATTGCGGATGAAACAGTTACTACCGGTAACAACATGTTTGCCGCATTAAAAGCCATTTTGAATATAGATGAACAAACCCTAAAGGCAGAAGAGGTGTTAGATCTTTTGGGCTTTACTTATATCAAAAACAGGTTTAAAATACAATCGATAAAAAACATCCGCCAGGCCGTTAGAGAAGCCGGTATATTTTGGGGAGATGAAGGGCGTGAAGTAGATTCAACCTATGTAGTAAGTTGGAAATATGGATTAAACAAAATGTTGTTCGGCTTGTGTATTGCCGGTGCGCCCACCAATTTTGTACATGATGCGCACACATTAATTCCATTAGATACAGCGGAAGGAGCCGAAGGTTTTGAGCGCATTAAACTGATACACTTTTACCAAGTACTAACCTATTATATCAAAGAACGCAAAACCGACAAAACCATAGCAGAATGGGCACAATATCTTAAAAATCTAATGGAAGACATGGTGTTTCAATCTGCTGAAAAAGAAGACGAAGACCATCCTGTATTTGTTGCATTTATTGAAAACCTGGTTGAGTTAGATGAACATGCTAACGTAAAAATCAGCTTTGATGTATTTAGACATAGTTTATTAACCCGCTTGAACCTTGAAAGAAAATCACATTCATTTTCTACTGTTGGAATTACATTTTGTTCGTTTGTGCCGATGAGAAGTATTCCGTTTAAAGTGGTGGGATTATTGGGAATGAACTTCGACAAGTTTCCTAGAAAAGAAACACCATTGAGTTTTAGTTTAATGCAAAAAGAAAAGAGGGTTGGAGATAGAAATCCAAAAGAAAATGACAAGCATTTGTTTTTAGAAACACTTTTAAGTGCCGAAGAATATTTTTATATAAGTTATATTTCAAAAGATAGTAAAGATGGAAGTACATTGCCTCCATCATCATTAGTTGATGAGTTAATAGACTATACTGCAAGGGCTATAAATATAGACACCGAAGACATTAAAAAACAATGGATTACCCAACACCCTCTTCAAAGTTTTAGTAAAAAATATTTTAACGGCAGTGGATTAGTGAATTACTTAAGCGAAGTATATTTTAAAACCAATATTCAATTACCTGCAACCCAAGGAAATACGATACAAGCCATTGATTTTGATCAAATAAAGTTGAATGATTTTGTATCATTCTTTCATAATCCGCCTAAATATTTTATCAATAAGCGCTTAAACATATATTATAGAGAAGAAGAAGAAAACATACCCGAAAACGAACCATTTGATATAGATCAGTTGGAAAAATGGGTAATTAATAATGAGTTGATTTACCTGCCTATTCAGCAACAGGCATCGTATATTGAGCAAAAGAAATTATCGGGCAAACTGCCATTGGCCAATATGGGAAATGCTGTTATCAAAAAATTAGGGGAAGATGTTGCAGCAATAAAAGCGTGTTTCATTAGCGCAATAGAAAACAAAACGCAGCAGCCGATAGACATTCAACTAACAATAGATAATAGTACAATCAAAGGAGTAATTGATGAAATGTATGATTTGTCGTTGGTAAGTATTTGTAATTCCAGCAATATTTATAAGTATTTAATCAAAGCGTACCTAAAATATTTAATACTAAGGGCAAGTAATATTAATGCTGAATTATTGTTTATATTGAAGGGAAGCGAACAAGCAGAAGTAATAGACAGTGATTTTATTAGTCAGCAAGCGGCAATTAATATGCTAAGCGATCTATTAAAAATGTTTAAAGCAGGTAACGACAACTATTTTTATTTCTATCCGGTTTTAGCAAAGAAAAAATATGTTGAAGATTCATATAATAAGTTTATGCAAGAATATGAGACTGCAATAAATTATTCGGGCAACTTTGATTTTAACGATGATTATTTGAGCAAAGCAATAGAACATGGTTTTTTTGATGAAGCAAACTATGATTCGTTAACCAATAATGTAGCAAATATATTTGGCCCAATTAAAAAAAGATTGCCTCATTTGTTTGATAAATAATTTGAAATAAAATATTTTATGCCTCCTGTAATAAATGAAAATTTTAATCCAGTTACTGTTGAGTTGGCTAATAGCAATTTAATTGAAGCCAGTGCCGGTACCGGTAAAACTTTTTCTATTGCCTTATTGGTTGTAAGAATGGTGATAGAAAAAAACACTGCTATTTCTGGTATTCTGATGGTAACATTTACCAATGCCGCTGTTGCCGAACTAGAAGCTCGTGTGCGGGCTTTTGTAAGAAAGTCGCTAAAAATGGCTAGAAGTGGAACATATGAAAATAACCAAGAAGATCCGTTGGCAAACATCATAACCAATGCGCTACATCTTCATCACATAGAAATCAATACCATTATTGAAAGATTACATCAAGCCGAAATTCTGTTAGATGAAACTGCTGTAATGACTATTCATGGGTTTTGTCAGAAAACCTTGTCGGAGTTTTCTTTTGAAACACAACAATTGTTTGGTTCAATTACCATTACTCCAGACGAATTGAATCAAATTTTAGTAGATTATTTAAATGAATGGTGGAGACAAAACATTACCACCATTGATGTTGAATTATTAGAAGAGTTATTAAGAGCAGGATTAAATAGAGACTATTTGATTGAAGGAATTCATAAAGTAATTGGTGGTCAAAAGATATATGATGCCGAAAATATACCCAATAACTTCTTACATCCCAACCATCACTTACAGCTGCAAACGCAATTAAATAAGTACCATAAAACAATAGAGGAGGGGGTCGAAAGAATAAAAAATGATTTGTTGGCCGATTTTGACAAATATAAGCAACACATATTAAATAAGAAGGATTCTAGTAATGAATATAAGGCATACGGAAAAGCAATGCTAAGCAATGATTTGGATTTGTTGGTTGCAGCAATAGAAGTAAAATCCGAGAAAGTTTATACTTCAAATATTTTTTCAGAAAACATTGTTACACAAGCAAAGTTAATTGTAGCCACCAAAAAAGAGTTAAGTACTTCTTTTCAAAAACTAATGAATTGGGGAATAGTTGTTGCAGCTAACTATGTGCAACAAGAAATGGTTAGAATTAAAAACAGCAGGGGCTTACTTTCTTACGACGACATGATTAATAATTTGTACAACGCAATTGTTAATAACCCCAATAACCAACTACTCAGACAAAACTTGAGAAGCAAATACCAAGCGGTATTTATAGATGAGTTTCAAGATACAGACAAACACCAATATGGAATATTTAATGAACTTTTTGGAACAGATCATTTGTTGTTTTATATAGGAGACCCTAAACAGTCGATATATGCATTTCGCAAGGCCGACATCAATACTTATTTACGCGCATCAACAGAAGTAATGAATGTATATAGAATGAATACCAATTATCGGTCTTCTACGGCATATATACATTCTATGAATCGATTTTTTAAACCACAACCAGATTTTGATACATTTAGTTTTGGTGAACAAAATAATTTAATTGACTACATTCATGTAAATGCACCTCAACAAAATCAAACCGGCGTATTATTAAAAAATGGTCAACCAGTTACGCCGTTACTTATTTCTTCACACAAAAAAAACACAGATGTTTATACTTCGGTAGTAGCTACCATAATGGAATTATTAACGCCCGAGTTATATATTATACAGGAAAAAGGGGGAACAAATCCGGTAAAACTTTCAGATATAGGTATATTAGTTAGGTCTAATAAAGAGGCACGAGTAATTAAAAAATGGCTATCTACCTATAACATACCAGCTATAACCATTGATGACACAAAAGTTTTTGATTCTCAAGAGGCAACAGACATCTTATATGTGTTAGAGGCAGTATATGAAATAAATCCGGGTAATATAAACCGCGCGTTACTTACCAAAACCGCTGGTTTTGATAAGGATCAATTAATGGTTAGCAATGATGAATATTTATTACAACAATTTAGAGTATACCAAGAAAGTTGGAATACAAAAGGAGCTTTTGTGATGTTAAAACAGTTTTTGGCTGATAGAGATTTTAGCGTAAGATTGTTTAACGACAATATTGCCAATGCGGAACGAATAGTTTCTAATACATTTCAGTTGGTAGAAATTATTCATAAAATAGAACAACTAAAAAACCATGAACCCAAGGAGTTAATACAATGGTTTAAAAAAGCAATTGAAGGGAAAACGGGTGAGGGAGATGAGTTTATACAACGCTTAGAAAGTGATGAAGACGCTGTTAAAATAGTTACCATCCATAAAAGTAAAGGTTTAGAATACAACATTGTATTGGCACCGTTTTTAGATTTTAATGCTAAAGGGAATAACCACGACTCCATTAATTATAGAAACCCGAAAAACGGCGACTATTATTATGCAGTAAAAAATATAGCCACTGAGCAAGAAATTAATTGGACCAGTACTCAAAACGAGCAAGAATACAGGCGATTATTATATGTTGCTATAACTCGTGCGAGAATGCAGTGTTTTATTTTTAGAGATAATGGTAAAAAAGACCCATCAACAGTAAAAATATTTTTACAAGCATTGGGTATACCATTAGATGAAAAAGAAATAGCAACAGGCGATGGTTGGGAAAAATGGATAGCGCCGGAAATAAATCGATCATTTAGATTGAAGAAAAGTGATGAACAGCATACATTAAACTATGCAACCGCCAATAACTTTTCATTACTACAACCTAACTGGAAAAAAACAAGTTACAGTTCGATAAGTGCTGAACACGCTACACCCAGTTATCCCAAGCAAACCACAACGATAGAGGACCCATACGATTATTTTATTTTTAAAGAATTAAGAAAAGGAGCACATACAGGAAACTTACTTCATTTTGTTTTTGAAAATATCCCTTTTAATAATCCGCAATATTGGTCGCAAATTGTAGAAAAAGCATTGTTGCGGTTAAGCGCGGTAACCAACCCTAACTATGTAACACAAATTGTAGAAATGTTAACACAGGTGATGCAGGTGCCATTGCCTGTTCATCAAATTCATACAAACAATCAACCGTTTAAGTTAAGCGAATTAACATGGGAGAATCGGCTCACCGAATTAGAATTTGATTTTCCACTAAAGCCATTTAGTACACAACAAATCATGAATTTGTCTACCGAAAAGGTACCGTTTCATCTAAAAGCCTATGATGAAATTGAGGGTATAATGAATGGCAAGATAGATTTGTTCTTTAAAATGCATGATAAATATTATATCCTCGATTGGAAATCAAATCATATAGGTGATACCATTGAAGATTACACGGCAGATAAGGTTTCCGAAGCGATGAGTGAAAACAATTATCATTTACAATATCATTTATATACGTTGGCAGCCAGCAAATATTTGACGCAGTGTTTGCCCCATTTTGATTACGAAAAAGATTTTGGCGGCGTCATTTATTTGTTTGTTAGAGGTGTGCGTAAGGGTACAGAGACCGGAATATTTTTGGCAAAGCCAGAGAAAGAAAACATCGAAACAATGGAGCAGATATTTGCGCAATAAAGAAAACAGATTTAGGAAAACCCCAGCATTTAAAGCGTCTTTTCATTAAAACCGGTAAAAATTTATATTTTACTCACCATATTGAGTAAAAAAAAACATGTTCAAACGTATTTATGTACAGGCATTTACACTAATATGTTTATAGCCAACGGTCATTAAAAATAGCTCAAAGACATACAATAAATAGTAATTTTCTATTTATTACCTCACTTAAGAATACAATTTTAGTAAATCACTCCTGCTGTCTTTTTTAAAATAAATTAATCTATCGGGTGTATAAATCAATTCTTGCCCCATGGTATTTATTTGGGTGGGCTCGGGAACACCGTATTTAGCTTGCAGTTCTTTTTGAACAGCGGGATTAATATTTACCAAGTTTTGGAGCAGGTTACGATAAGAAATGCCACTGGCAAAAACAGTATGTAAGCCAACAGCAGGTCCATATAGCATAATTCTAATCAACATTAGCCCCATACTTTTGGGCTTGGTGCGCACCACATCCCACACATCATCAATCAATAAAAATCGGTAAGAAAGTTTTTCCTGCTGCAAATCATTCATTAAAAAATACGCATTAAAGTTTGTACACTTTGCTTTCCGAAGTATTTTTTCTCTTCTTGCAATTTCTTTACCAACTATTTTCAACAATTGATCTCTTGTATGTACCGAACCATTTTCGGGCTCATCTTTCCAAAAAACAATGTGCGGAATGTTTAAATTATTCCATTCAGCGCTATTTTTAAGACTCGAAATAATATAATTAAAATCCTTAAAACTATACTGGGCTGCATCAATTTGAGTAAAGGCATTGAATAATGAAGCTTCTTCGCTGTATGAAATCATCAACAAAGATGTTTTGGCAAGATCAATTGTTTGTTGCTGACCATTGCTGTTTTTACCTATGTTAAAGGGAATAATCAAAGTATAAAATCTAGTTAAATTAAACAACGTAATCAGTAATGTTTGTTAAACCATTACATATTCCAATTTTCAAATTGGGAAAATTTATGCATAATTACTAATTTTATTCAACTGCTTAAACATAAAACAATAGCACAGGGAGATTTCACCCCCCCCGAGAATTATCTACCCTGTGTATTGAATAAGTGCAAACCTATTGCTGGAGTTTGTAACCTATTTGCAAACAAGCAGACCTTAATTATTTTCTGATAATATTAACGAATCGTATGCCTAAGAATAAAAATGCCATGTTGCGTTTTAGAATTATTGATGGCTGTTTAACCAATAAGTTAAAGCCTTATCCCAAACTGCAGTTTATTAAAGAAAAAATTGAGGAGCAATTAATGACTGAAATTTCGGAATCGATGATCAATAAAGATATGTCGGAGATGAAGAAAGTGTATAATGCCCCTATAAAGTACGATAAATACAACGAGGGATATTGTTATACCCAACAAGGTTTTACCATTAAAGAATTTCCATTAACAACAGAAGAAATTTCGGCATTGGATTTTTCTACAGCGCTTTTACATCAATTAAGTGGAAGTAAAATATTTGATCAATTTGAAAATGCTATTAATAAAGTTATAGAAGGGTATCGAATTAGTAAAATAATTGGCAAGTCTGAACGACAATTAATTCAAGTAGAGGAGCCGGTAAAAAGTGGAGGTAGTCAATGGTTAGAACCACTGTTGAACGCCATTGTTCAAAAACAATCAGTACTGCTTACCTATACAAAATATGGCGAGCAAATTCCGAAAGACCATCATTTTTCGCCATGTATTTTAAAAGAATATAGAAACAGATGGTATGTTACAGGGTATTCGAAACGCTCGGAAATGATGTTGATTTTAGCGCTCGATAGGGTAACGAATTTAGCGGCTTCCAACGAAAAATATGTACATCAACCCAATTTTAATCCTGATGAATTTTTTAAATATTCATTTGGCATTACCCAGGTACATGATGCAATGCCCGAAACAATTGTATTATCGTTTACGCCATTTCAGGCGCAATATGTAATTGGGCAACCTTTGCACCATTCGCAAAAGATATTGCTAGAAAGTAGCGAAGAAGTTCAAGTTTCGTTAAACGTATATATTACACATGAGTTAATAATGACCATTTTAAGTTACGGTGAAAGTGTAAAGGTGGTATCGCCAGTAAATTTAAGAGAAGCCATAAAAGATCGTATAATTAAAATGGCAGCACAATACAAGTAGAAAACAAATACAATTTTAATCAATGATTGCATCTCAACTTAAATTAAAACTAAAAAAAATTCAGGGTAATGTATCGGAAGATATTGCCATTCGGTTACACAGATCGATCAGCTGGTTAAACTGCGCAGAACAAAGTAAGGGCAATGGAGATATACAATTTATTAGTTTGTGGATTTCATTTAATGCTTGCTATGCAATAAATGTATCTAAGGAAGAGTTGTTGTCTGAAAAAGAAAACTTCCGAGAATTTATACAAAAACTGGTAAATTATGATGTTGAAAAAAGATTTTATCAATTATTATGGAATAAGTTTTCGGGAACGATACGCGTATTAATCGAAAATAAATATGTGTTTAAGCCATTTTGGGATTATCAGCGTGGAGAAAGTATTAACTGGAAATTGTTACACGAAAAATCAATTGCCGATTCACTAAAATATTTATCTAATCAAAAAGTAACCAATTTGTTAGAACAGGTATTAGATAGATTATATACGTTGAGAAACCAATTAATACACGGCGGAGCAACTTATAAAAGTAAAGTAAATAGAGAACAAGTAAAACAAGGATGTAATATGCTTCAATTACTTATACCTATAATTATCGATATATTAATGGAAAATGCGCAAGAAGATTGGGGCGAAATATATTATCCGGTAATAAATGAATAATGCGCTAAACGATAATTTGAGTTTTCAATAAAAAAATATATCTTGTATATAATTGCTGTTACATCTCCAATCCTTTTATGAATCCACACCAATTGTTAAAACACTTGTTTTTATAATTGAAGTTGTGTCTCATACACTTGAGATTAATGTAAAAGCAGTAAAAAACAGTTGTTAAAAACCAAAAATTAATGCAATGGATGCACAAAAAGTAGACATGTTTATTATGTCTAACGCAAAATTTTTTGAAAGCCATCATTTAAATGCAATTAGAGAAAGATTGCTAGCAGTAGATGACAGTAAATGGCCAATGATTTCTACCGTTCAACTTAAAGACCCAACAACAAGTTTAATAATTTCGATATTAGCTGGTTCATTGGGTATTGATCGGTTTATTCTTGGGGACATCGGACTTGGTGTGGGCAAGTTACTAACTTGCGGTGGATTTGGTATATGGACAATTGTTGATTGGTTTTTAATTCAATCGGCAACAAGAGAAAAAAACATGCAAAAAGTTCAACCGTTTTTATACTAAAGGGTTTGACAAGAAATAAATTATATTTATTATTAATCTCTTTGTTTACGGCAGGGTATGCATGGTTGGTTTATATTTTTAAAACCATTGAGGAAAACGCAGCATTTGAAGGGTGTTTTATCAAACAAATATCGGGTATACCCTGCCCATCTTGTGGTACCACACGGTCGATTATTTCCTTGCTAAGAGGAGATTTTTGTTATGCATTTCTATTAAATCCGTTAGGATATCTAGTTGCTCTAATCATGTTGGTATTTCCGCCTTGGCTTATTGTTGATTTAGTTACCAAACAAAAAACAGTATATACTTTTTATTATAAAGTAGAAAGTATGTTGAAGAAACCGCCAATAGCAATACCCATATTTTTTTTAATTATTGTGAACTGGATATGGAACATTACAAAAGGTCTATGACAAATACAGCCAAATTTTTAATTCCACCAACGGAACATGAATCCGAAAAAGCTTCTAATAGTTATTTAATGTCTTTAATAGCAATAATTGCAGGATTACCTTTACCAATACTCAATTTATTGGCTACTTTGGGTTTTTATTTAGGCAATAGGCGTGGCACTTATTATGTAAGATGGCATTGCATACAAGCTTTGATTTCGCAGGTTTCTATGCTGTTTATTAATAGTGCATTGTTTTGGTGGACAGTTTCTATTTTATTTTCAGATGAAAGAATTACCAATCAATACATTGCCTATTTAATAACAGTCTTAATATATAATATTGTTGAATTTATTGTAACCATCAATACAGCAATAAAAACAAGAAAAGGCATTCATGTTGAATGGTGGTTTTATGGTACACTCACTAATTTAATTTGCAAACCATAATTATGAATAAATTATTGATTCAAGGAATTTTAATTGTAGCATTATTTTTTACAGTATGGTACTGTTTAGCTAAAATTAATTGGGTTAATATTTTAAAGGTCGAAAGAATAACCAATGAGACCCAAAAAAAATTGGGTGATATTATTTGGGAATCTTATACTAAAACAGAAAAACTAAATAAAAATACGTTTGTAGATACTTTAATTAATAGTCTTGTCAATAAAATTTGTGTAAGCAATTCTATTGATCCTCAATCAATAAAAGTGCATATTATTATTAAAGAAGAAGTAAATGCTTTTGCATTGCCCAATAATCACCTTATATTATATACAGGATTAATTGCTGCTGCACAAAATGAGGAAGCATTATGTGGGGTTATAAGTCATGAACTTGCACATATAGCGTTAAATCATGTGATGAAAAAGTTGTTAAAGCAGTTAGGGATTTCTGTTATCAGTTCAATAAGCAAGGGAAATGGGGGAGCAGAAATTATCAATCAAACCGTAAAAATACTGTCTTCAACTGCGTTTGATAGATCTTTAGAAAAAGAGGCAGACATAAAAGCGGTAGACTATTTGCAAAACACATTAATTAATCCATTACCATTTGCCGATTTTTTATTTAATCTTTCTAAAACAAACAACTATTCAAGCCAAGGTGTTGGTAATTGGGTAAGTACTCATCCCAATCCAATTGAAAGATCAACATATATTGTAGCATATAGTAAAAACAAACAAGTTCAATATGAAACTATATTCAATAATCAAACCTGGCAACAATTGCAAAAAGGCGTAAAGGAGGAGTAGTAGATCTATCAAAAGAGTGATAAAACAATCACAATAAATCGGTAAACATTTCTCACAATAGCTAATCATTTATTTAACGTTTTGTTTGCTTTGGTAATTTCTCATTGTAAATAGATTACAATCTAACAAGGTTTCTTTGCACATCTTAACAACTACTATGCAAGCAACCTTCAAAACACCAGCGCTTAAGTCAACACAAATTCAAGTATTAGACGACAGAAGAGGATATATAAATTTGTCGCGATTGTATTTTGGATTATTTGAAAAAATCGCAAGTATTAAATCGATTAGCAAAATTGATTTGGTACGATTTAAAAAATGGATTTTTACACAGTCGGAATACAAAGTAGTTTCAGCATATTCGAAGGAATATTTTAAATGGAACGAGAAAAAAATGGAGGAGAGTTTTGCGCATATTATTTTAGACAATGAAATTGTTGTAAATTTAGAAGATGGATGTGTGGTTGTTGCATATTCAATTGAACAAGCTGATATTGCTAAAGCGTTAATTGATGTGGCATATTCTTTTAAATTAAAATCAAAGCATACCAGCAGTATAAAATTAATTATTGGCGGTATGGATGGTTTAGACACTACCGATATAAACTTACCAAAACCAAAAGTTAAATTACCGCTACACTATAATGATGATTTATTGCCGAAGCATAATGAAATCGTAAAGCGCTTACAGCAACAAAACAAATCGGGCATCTATTTATTTCATGGCGACCCAGGAACAGGCAAATCAACTTATATCCGTTACTTGGTTCATCGTTTAAAAAAAGAAGTGGTATTTATGCCGCCTTCCATCGCATGTAATTTAGATTCGCCCACCTTTACCCGATTATTGATAGAGAGCGCCAATACTGTTTTTGTGATTGAAGATGCAGAACAATTATTGGTGTCTAGAGAAGATGGTAAGAACTCTAGTATTTCTATGTTGTTGAATATTACCGATGGTTTATTGGGAGAAAGCTTGGGTATACAAATTATTGCAACATTTAATACACACCTAAACAATATAGACAAGGCATTATTAAGAAAAGGTCGTTTAAATGGACTATACGAGTTTAAACCCTTAACTATCGATAAAAGCAGTCAATTATTGGCTAGAAATGGCATTCATAATTACATGGTTAATAAACCCATGACTTTGGCAGAAATATTTAATATCAGTCAGGAAGATGTAAATTATAAAACAGAAAGACAACCGATTGGTTTTTTAAATAGAGCGGTGTAAGCCAATGTTCTTCAAATTATTAATACTGTACAATTGTATTATGCATTCAGTATTTTTGTAAAAAACTGCGTAATAATGTTTGATGAATATATTGAACCAGATGAACGGGGTTTTATAGGAGAACGATTAGATGAGTATCTTTCATTGGGCTTTTACCGAATGAGAGGTGCCCTTTTTACCACTCATCAGGTTTTTTTTAATCGAAATGAAAATGGACATTTTTTTGGTCCGGTATTTTGGCTAAGAACGGTTTTAAATAGTTTTAGCGAATCAACGGCTTCAAAACGAATCCGAAAAAAATGCGCCTCATTTAACGTGTTGTTTAAGCCCGCAGAAATAACCAATGAAATAGAAGACTTGTTCAGCATTTATAAAATGGCAATAAATTTTGAAACTTATGCTTCTTGTAGAGATTGCATGTTAAATAAAGAAGCTACAATTAATCCATTTAATTCTTGGATGATAGAAGTTTGGGATGAAGCAACCTTAATTGCAGTAGGTTATTTTGATATTGGAGTAAAAGCATCGATGGCTATTTTAAACTTTTATCACCCCCACTATAAAAAACACAGTTTAGGTAAGTATTTAATGCTTAAAACCCTAGATTATTGTAAACAGCTTAAAATGCATTATTATTACCCCGGATATATTTGCACTACTGATGATAAAATGGATTATAAATTATTTCCCGATTCGTCATCTATTGAAGTACTAATGCCTATTGAAAAAAAATGGCATCCTGTTTTGAACTATTCAAAAAAGGATTTAGATAGCTATTTTTTCCATAAAATTTTGAACATTGAAGATTATGAAGCATTTTAATTAATGATTCCCTAAAACATATAATAAGAGCCATGAATATAAAATTGTATGTATAGGAATTCGCAACCAATAAAAATTATTATACAAATGAAAACTTGTTTGATCTATGGTTTAATTCTTTTTACTACTATAGTATCTGCTCAACGCAAAGCGCCCATTTATATTCAGCCATTGGGAAAAGTAAACACAACTACCATTCACAAAGTAAAAAAATCGATGGAACTTTTTTATCATCGATCATGTGAAATAAAACCGATGGTTAATTTTACGCCGGACATTTTAGCTGATAGTAAAACCAGATACGAAGCGGGAAACATTCTCCGAAAGTTTTCATCCAATAAAAATGTATTAATAATAACAGAAAAAGACATAGCTACAGCAAAAGGTAATATTAAAGAGTGGGGTGTTTTTGGATTCGGGTATAGACCGGGCAGCACTTGTGTAATTTCTACATATAGACTAAAGCGAAAAGTAGTAAATGCTCAATTTATAGACCGATTAAACAAAGTGGCTATACATGAAATAGGGCATAATATAGGACTGCCACATTGTACTAGTGGAAATAAACACTGTTTAATGAATGATGCAGGTGGCACAATAGCACAGGTAGACAATGAACAAATTTTATTTTGCAATAAATGCAACAGCTTGATTAAGTGATTTTCTCGAGTAACATCTAAAAGGGATTATTTTTTATGTTGTGAGAAAAAGGTTAATTTACCTTATTTTTATATCAATCATTTACCGATTTATTGTATGAATAAAACCAAGTTACTCTCTTTACTACCATTGTTATGTACAATCAGTGTGATAGCTCAAAAGGAGCCAACTAAAAAAACAACAACTTCAAAAGAAGTGGTAAAAGCTATTCAATCTCCCTTGAAATTGTGGTATGAAAGTCCGGCTAATTATTTTGAAGAATCGTTGGTGTTGGGAAATGGAATGCAGGGGGCAACTGTATTTGGTGGGATAAAAGAAGACAAAATTTATTTGAACGATTTAACCCTGTGGTCGGGCGAGCCGGTAGACCCTAACATGAACCCCAAAGCGTATAAAAATTTACCCGATGTACGCGAAGCGTTGAAAGAAAAAAACTATAAAAAGGCGGGAAATCTAATCAAAAAACTTCAAGGGAAATTTTCTGAATCATATGCTCCGTTAGGAACATTAAAAATCACCTTAAATGATGATCCATATATTACGGATTATTACAGAGAGTTAGATATTGACAGGGCCATTGCAAAAGTAAAAACCACCTCCAATAGTAATATTATAGAAAGAGAATATTTGGTATCTAACCCCGATAAAATATTTGCCATTCATTTAACCAGTAAAAAAATTGGCGCATTATCTTTTACGGTAAATTTTGAATCGTTGTTGAAATATACTAAAATGGCAAAAGCAAATACATTGTTAGCCAATGGTATTGCACCGGTAAAAGCCGATCCTAATTATGTTCAAAAATCACGTAATGCCATTGTATTTGATGATAAACGGGGCACCAGATTTTCAACACAAATAAATATTCAATCCACATCAGGGAAAATAGCTCAAACAGATACTTCCATCAGTTTATCAGATGCAACCGAAGCCACTATTTACATATCTATGGCCACCAGTTTTAATGGGTTCGATAAAGATCCGGCCACAAAGGGCCTTAACAATGTGTCAATCGCCGAAACACAATTACAACAAGCCAATCATTTAGGATGGAATGAAATAAAAAAACGCCATATTAAAGACTACCAAACATATTTTAAACGTGTAGAATTGAAGCTGTTAAATGAAAGTGCTTCTGATGTTCCAACAGATCAACGATTAAAAAGATATGCAACAGGTGAAGTAGATCCATATTTAGAAACCTTGTATTTTCAATATGGCCGGTATTTATTAATCAGCAGTTCACGTACTGCAGCAGTCCCAGCAAATTTGCAGGGCTTATGGAATCCCTATTTACAACCACCATGGTCAAGTAACTATACCATCAACATCAATGCAGAAGAAAATTATTGGTTGGCAGAAAACACCAATTTATCGGAAATGCATACGCCTTTTTTACAATTTATCGGGAACCTCTCTAACACCGGAAAAGTTACTGCAAAAACGTTTTACAACATGCCGGGCTGGGTAGCGCATCATAATTCCGATATATGGGCTATGAGTAATCCGGTAGGTAATTTTGGTAATGGAGATCCGGTATGGGCCAATTGGCCTATGGGTGGAACTTGGGCAGTAACCCATTTGTGGGAACATTATTTATATACACAAGACCAAAAATTTTTAACACAAAAAGCATATCCTTTAATGAAGGGGGCTGCTGAGTTTTGTTTGGCTTGGTTGATACCAGATAGTACTGGGGCATTAATTACCTCGCCCTCAACCTCGCCCGAAAATACGTTTAAAATGCCCAACGGTTTTGTTGGTGGAACTTCATTTGGTGGCACGGCAGATTTAGCAATGATTAGAGAATTGTTTTTAGATATTATAGCAGCACAAAGTGTTTTGAAAAACGATATGACTTTTGTTGCTACAATCAATAATGCATTAAATAAATTATATCCTTATCAAATTGGTAAAGCCGGTAATTTACAAGAATGGTATTACGATTGGGAAGATGCCGACCCAAAACATCGGCACCAAAGCCATTTATACGGATTGTTTCCCGGCACGCATGTTACTGTAAATAAAACTCCGGCAATAGCAGCAGCAGCAAAAAAAACATTGGAAATTAAAGGTGATGAAACAACCGGATGGTCTAAAGGATGGAGAATTAATTTATGGGCCCGATTAAAAGACGGCGACCATGCATATAAAATGTATCGAGAATTGTTGAAGTACGTAGCACCCGATGAAATAAGGGAAAACTACAATAATGGAGGCGGTACATATCCAAATTTGTTAGATGCACACCCACCGTTTCAGATAGATGGTAATTTTGGAGGAGCAGCAGCTGTAGCAGAAATGTTGGTACAATCAAATGAAACAGAAATAGAATTGTTACCTGCATTACCTAAAGCATGGCCTGCAGGTGAGGTGCGTGGTTTGAAAGCTAGGGGAAATTATGAAATAGACATGGCCTGGAGTGGTGGAAAAGTTACGAATCTTAAAATAAAATCAGCTACAAAATCAACTGCAAATGTTTTTATGAATGGCAAGCATCAAGTAGTTAAAACCAATAAATAAAATGAATTTAAATTAATCATTATAACAAAGAAGCAATATCGGCAATATTATAATTTAAATCATTAATTCCGTAACTAACTAAAAGGGAATCATCTACAGCACATAAGCCAGAAAAATAAGTACAAGAGATGAGGCTCTTATTGTGTTTTTGAAACCTACCGAATACCGATAAATAGGAATGGATAAGTCGTTTTTTACTTATAGCTTTTATAATAAAACCATTGTCCCTTTCTTCTAGTTTAACTAATCTACCAAAATATATTAATTTGGTAATGAGGAATATTTTTTCGTGCGCAATTAAATAAAAATCCTCCCCTTTTTTTACCAATTGAGTACCAATGGTAAACCGCATTCTTTTTGGCAATAAATATTTTGCATCAAGGGTTCTTTTTCTAAAAAAAATAAGATGATGAATATCGTCCCTTCTTTCTTCTTCAATAATTTGCAAAGGCGACAAAGAATAAATTGCACAAAGT
Source organism: Sphingobacteriia bacterium (assembly GCA_947452295.1). Lineage (GTDB taxonomy): Bacteria > Bacteroidota > Bacteroidia > Chitinophagales > Chitinophagaceae > Sediminibacterium. The sequence continues at coordinate 14,304 of CANGCK010000036.1, read as the reverse complement.
TGATTATTTGAATCGCTAAACAACGCCCAGTTTTTTTCGGTATTTCTTCGACCATTTAACATACATTTCCATGGCTTACATTCCTGTATTTTATGAATCGGAACCACGTAAATATCATTGTTTTCATAAAACTTATAGCCTGTGTTGAATGAAATCCAGACCTCATTTTTATAAATAAAAAAGCGAGGATCTGCCGTAGGAGCAATACCAAACTTGCTCATACAAGTAGTTAAATTTAAAATCGATGAAGATGTTGTTGTTCGATTATAAATAATTAAATACGATTCAAAAGGCAACCGCATAGATTCACCAAATGCACGAACGGTAATGTAGTAGGTGTGTTCGTTAATATAAATACTAGGATTAAAGGGATTCAATAAGTTAAATGAATCAATAATTGTTTTGATTTCCTTGGTATAGAAAGATGTTTTCTGGGATATTGTAGTAAACATATCGGTAATGCCGAGTTTACATAAAGATATTATGAACTATTATACAATAACATTCAAAGTAGGGTATTTTAATAAAAGTTTAAAGTAACTATAATAAATACCAATAAATTTAAAAAAAGCGCTTCAAATAATATTATATTATGCATATATTGAAGAATTAAAAACAAATTCAATGCCCAATAAGGTTGCATATATTATATTTTCACTTACCTTCTTAATAAATTTTATTGGAATTGTAGCATTAAGTACAAGAATAGTTGGAACACGAACAAAAAAAATTGCACTATCAAGTTCAATCTTTAACATCGTATTGTTTATATCGCAGTTTGCAAATACAATACAAGCGCCACTGTTGGCAAAATATATAGAAACAGATGTAATTCAGGGAAATGCGCCCAGAGAAATGTTTTTTCGATTGATTTTGTTAGCAGCTACAATTGGTGCTACCGTTGGCGCTTTGTTTGTTCCTACTATACACCGTGTTTTTGAAAAAGGGGTAAATGCTTTGTATAAACACCATTCTATTTTCAGGGTAATTGTAAAAGCGTTTAATTATAAAACAATTGTACAAATTAAAAAAGATATTACCTTTCCACAGCAACAAAATTTTAGCAGACTTAATAATTTCAATGGCATAAAACTGCATTTAATTGTATTAAATATTGTTGTGTATAGTTTTATTACAACAAGTGTACTTTCTTGCTTATATGCGGGCTATTTAAATCCTGCTTTAAGAACAACAGCATTGTCTATGAATGGAGTTATAAGCGGCATTGGTGCATTTGGGTTATTACTTTTTATAGAACCGTATAATTCAATTTTAACCGACAAGGTAATAGATGGAACAGTTACCGAAGGATATTTTAGAAGATATTTAAGTTTTGTGATACTTGCAAGAGTAATAGGTGTATTGTTAAGTCAAATACTATTAATACCACTTGCCCAATTAATTGCAAAACTGGCAGAAATGATTTAAGCATATTACAGTAGTACAATGAAAAAAATATTTATTGGCGGTTGTCCATTTGGCTCTGAAAATATTGGGGATGATGCAATTATTGGATCAATGGTAAATAGCTTTGAAAAAAATCATCAATTAACCATTGCAGCTAAAAGCGGTAAAAATCAAGATTATATTGAAAAATACCTAGCTAATAAAAGCAAAAACTTGCAAGTGTTTTTTAATGAATTCTATTCAAACCCAATAATGGGTATGATAATCAATTCAAAACGAACGCCCCTTATGGCATTCTTCAATAACCAAAAAAACAAGAACCGTTTAAAGGGTAATGATTTGTTTATATGTGGTGGAGGTACATTAATTACCGACATGCCAGCGCATCTTATTAAAATGTTGATGCATGCAAGAAGACAAGCAATTCCAACAGTAATATTTGGCGTGGGAATGGCAGAAATAAAATATAAAAACCTTACGAATCAATTGGTAAAAGAATTAAACCACCTTCAAGATATTTATGTTAGAGATGAATTTGTAAAGATAAAATTAAACAAGATTGGCGTTGCTGATGAAAAAATAAAAATTTGTCACGATCCTGCAATATGCTTGCAACCCAATACTTCATTTGATATACAGCAATATCTTTCTACCGAACAAATTAATCATTACAACAATGGCAACGTAAATATTGGCATTACATTATCATCGGAAAAAGACGTAAAAGACCGCACGGCACTTAACAAAGTAAGCACGCTAATTAATCATTTAACAAAAACATATAGCGCAAATGTTTTTTTAATTCCAACAAATTATAGAAATGATGAGGATTATAAATTTATGCTTCCTTTATGTGCAAACCCCAATACGTGGATAGTAAAAGCAAAATTTAATCCGGAAGACTTTATAGCTTTTATGCAAAATTTTCAGTTGGTTATTTCAAGTAGATTACACATGAATATATTATGTTCTATAACCGGAACGCCATTTATTGGGCTAATCCGAAATAGTAAAATAATAGATTATTCGGCTATTCATTCTTTACATGCATACACATTAGATGAATTGAACGAGCAAACTTTTTATAGTTATATTAATACGATGATAGAACAAAACGCTATCATTAGAAAAACTATTACTAACAAGGTGCAAACCTTGAGAACAATTCACCAAAAAAGTGTAGCATCCATTATCTACCAATATTTATAACAGCAACATGTTATTATACAACAAATTAAAAAAACAGTTAAAATATTTGTTTCTTTTTATAACAGACCTGTTTTTCATTCTATTAATCAAACAAAAAAAACAAAATGTATCAGTTATAAAAAACAAAGTACTATGTGTAGTATATGATAGAATAGGAGACAATATTGTACGAAGCGAAATATTAAAACGAATAGTACAAGTATATCAACATGTAGATCTGTATTTTTTGGTAAACAATGATGTTGGTTTAATTGAATATTTAAAGATTTTACAACTAAGTAAAAAGGAGTTTATATTATTTAAGCGAATCCGTTTTATACTTAATCCATTTTATAGAAGCAGCGTAATTAACGCAATTAATAATATGAAGTTTGCGCAAACAATTGTTTTTGGTACGGGTGACTGGACGGGTAAAAAATATTTCACCCACTATATAGCTACCGATAAAATGTATTATTATACAATGTCTAATTTGTTAGAATATGTATTAGATGCCGAAGCGAAATTATATGAAATGGTAACACAGAAAAAACCAGATATCGAATTGCTAATTCCTAATTTGCGGCCGGTAATAAAATATATAAAGGCGTTTACAACAAGTTTACCCGAACAATATATTGTAATTGGAATTGGTGCATCTTCCATTGCCAGAAAATATCCTGTTGAAAAAATGGTTCAAGTAATAGCGCATTTAAATTGCGCTAACAAAACATTGGTGTTTTTAGGAAAGGGGAAAGCTGATCAAAAATATTTTGATGCATTAATGAAACAGTTTAAATTTCCCAACAAGCAAATCATTAGTTTAATTAATAAGTTGAGTTTTCCTCAATCACTGCAAGTGCTGTCACGAGCCACATTATTTGTGGGTGTTGAATCTGCATTATTTAATGCTGCAGTTTTTTTACACATTCCCAATATAGTTATATATGGAGGAGGTAATTATGGCTTATTTATGCATTCTACCGCAACAACGCTATATGTTTCTAACAAAATGAGTTGTTTTGGTTGTGGTTGGAAAGAATGTAAGCATGGCATACTTAACTATGCATCAGCTAAATGTATATCTAGCATACATCCAACAAACATCATTGATGCAATAAATCAAAAAATACAGTAAATCACATAGTTCTTTTACCCCTTAATAATCCGCAATATCACGGCTACAATTGCTATCACTAATAAAAAATGAATTAGTCCGCCGGCATGGTATGCAAATACACCAATTAACCATCCAATAATTAATATAACTGCAACGGTATACAATAAGTTATTCATAATAGATGTTTTTTGTGTTAATATTAATAATATTACTGCTTTTTGGATTTTGTTTTGGGAGGCACCAATGGTTTAAATTGCTTTTGATAATTGGGTGCATTAAATCTTTTAGCGGGTGCAACGATCATTTTATCTCTTGCAGGTTTTGTGCGAGGAGGTAAAATCACAGGTGGTTTAAGTGCTTTGTTTTTTTCGTGTATTCGTCGCTGAAAATTTGGTCGGTATAAATCTAGTCTGTTGTTATCTAAACGTTGAGTTGGTTGTAAGCTTTCTTGAATGTAAATATCACCCAAGGGGCGGCCAGCCATTCTTTCTACTTCTTCTCTAATGGGACCTTTATTGTATTTAGAATGAATCACTGCATCTCGATGAAAATTATTAATAGGAGACGTTAATGGAATAATTCCTTTAAAATCGGAAGGGTTGATATAATAACTATGCATATCTCTTCTTCCAAAATCATGGTCTCTAATAAAATGCCAGTGATCATTTGGTATTGCATAACCGCTACTGTATGCAAAATCAATTCCAATTCCGGGGCCAATAGGTGCCCACCCATAAAACCCTTCGGCTCTTTTCCACACAACCCATCCTGGGCTCCAATCTACATCAGGCACCCAGCCCCATCCACTGCTTGTTTCAAAAAACCATCTACCATAATGAAAAGGAGCCCATCCCCATTGAAAGTCGGAAATCCAGGTCCAGCCTGCATCAGTAAATGCCCAATAGCCATTTGTGCCATACGGAGAAAAATCTGCATGAACAGACGGATACCAAACTCTTCCTTGTTGTGGATGTGTGGCCCATCTACCATAAGGACTCAATTCATTATAAAAAACATCGAAACTAACTTTTACTTGTGCGGTTGCATGTTGTGTAGAAGAGCAAGAATATAATTGCAGAAACGTAATAAGTAACAATAGTTTAAATACAAATCGAATATTTGTAAAGTTTAAAAAATAGGATTTGAGTTTTAAAAAAACAGGCAACATACCAATAGCATTTTAGTGTAAACTGAAAAAGGAAAGGTATGTATGAAAAAAAGAGAAGGGTATGATATGAATTAATCGCTAAATTGATTCATGTCATACCCTTCTATAATTAATCAAAATTCTCTACATCCGCTTCACCCTTATATTCCTGAAACGCACCACATCACCATGACCTAAAAACCCTATATGTCCCGAAGTTCTTAAAAGTCCAGGGTGTTCATTATGATCCATGGTGCCATTTTTAGAAGCTGCTTTAATGTCACCATCTACAATAACTTCCCCATTGAGCGTTACTTTAATTTTATTGCCCTTCATATAAATTTCTTCTTGGTTCCATTCGCCGGTAGGTTTTAAAAATCCACGCTTAGCAGGAATCACGCCATATACCGAACCGTGGTATTGGTAAGGTTGTAAATCTTTATAGATAGGATGTTCACTGTCTAACACCTGAATTTCCATGCCTGCATACGCAGCATTACCTTCTAACGGAGCACGAATGCCAATGCCATTGTTTGCAGCGGGCGTAAGTTGAAATTCAAAACGATAAACAAAATCACCATACTCTTCTTTGGTATATAAATTGCCGCCGGCTAGTTCGGGATGAACTACTATTGCACCTTCTTCCGATACATAGCCATTGGTGTTACCCACCCATTGACTCATATCGGTACCATTGTATAATTGCGTAAAGCCTTGTTGTTTTTCTTCATTGCTTAACTCAGTTGTATATGTTTCTGCAATTTCTCGCAAGTAAATATTTCTGTAAGCCACATAAGTTCCATGGGCTTGCAGCTCAATTTGTTCCTTTGAAAATATAGGCAACTTTCTGTCCCAATAATTTTCTAACACCACATTGTCGGTAACCAATTGTCCGTTAAGGTATACCGTCACTTTATCGCCCTTCATAATAATATGAAAACGATTCCACTGACCTACCGCATTGTCTGCTACTACCAAAGGATTACGCGGGTTAACACTGTTGTTATACAAGCCACCAGAACCTACTTGTGCACCAACGTTTCTGCGGCTCGTATCCCAAATTTGCACTTGTGGTGTTCCGCGCAAGTAAATACCGGCATCACCTTCGGGCGTAATTTTCCAATCTACATACATTTCCACATCACCGTATAGTTTGTCGGTGCACAGATTATCGCCGTGGCCGGTAAATGCCAACACCCCATCTTTTACAATCCAACTGCCTTTTGCTTTTTCATTAGCAGCGTCTTGCGCATCCTGCAATTCTTTTGCACTCATTTTTGCGCGGGCAATCGGGTTGCCCACAAGGGCTTTCCAACCACTTAAATCTTTTTCGTTAAAGAGTGCTACAAAGCCATTATCGAAAGGCATTGCTTTCAAATGTTTAGCAAGTTGCTGAACCAATAGGGCACTGTCTTCTCCTTTAATTAAAGGCAATGCTTTTGATAAAGTCTCTCTAACAATAGGCCCACGAATATTTTTGTCGGTAAGTGCTAAACGGGCAGTAATAATTGCGGCATCTCCTGCAAGTGCATCGTCTGCTAAAAATTTGCTTACAAACATAAAAGTGCTGAAACCATTAATGCGTGCCGCAGCTGCCAATATTCTTTTTTTAACGATAGGATTGCTTGCAGTTTCCATCTGATCTTGTAAATCGAGCAATTGTTGAACTTGATTTTTTGAAGTAGCTGCACTAATGGGTGATTGATTAACAGCAACAGGCACATTGTTGATGTATGCCAACGCAGCTTGTATGTTTTTGTTGGCAGGATTTTTAGTCAATTCTTTTTTTAGTGCTGCAATAGATGCGCTAGAATGTATGGTAGCCAAAGCTCTTGCGGCATTATCGGCAAGACTGTCTTTCAGTAACAGTTTACTTAATGGCACAACTGCTGCATCATTTCCCAATAATCCCAACTCTTTAATAATCAGTTCTTTGGCAGTATAGGATTTTACCGCAGTTAAACCGGCACATAAAAAGTTAGTGATGGAGGTGTTTAATGTACGGTTGTTTGCAACACTATGCACATAGGCATTAACAGCATAGTTGGCTTTTGAATTAAGCGAGTCGTTGTCTAGTAATAATAACAATGCATTCCATTCTGGCTTATTCCATGTTTGCATTTGTTGCAAAGCGACATCAGCATCAGCTGTTTTTTGATAGGGAAATGCTTCGGTGATTTTTAGTACAGTTTCCGATTGAGCAGAAATTTGTACTGCGCATTGAAGCATAATGAGTAGGGATAATATATATTTTTTCATTAGTAGTTGTTTTTAAATAGTCCAGGGTGCACGCATAGGAGGATTAATCATTCGGTTGGCTTCATCATCATTCAAAAACACTTGAGCAACCGGATCAAACCGAAGTGTTCTACCTAATTGCAAGGCAATTTTACCTAGGTTTACAATAGTACAAGAGCGGTGACCGTTTGATTCATTTAATGCAAAAGGTGTTCTGTATTTTACCGAGTCTAAAAAATTAGTTACCTGCGGAGTTGGGTCGGGCATCATAGCCAACTTTTCTTTTAAATTAGGAATAGTTGAACGGAAACCGGCAAACAGTTTTCCCTGAGGCCCTTCTATATATGCTGCATCCGGATCTTTCGCTTCTCCATCTAAAATAATTTTACAACCATCTTCATACGTGTAGGTAATTTTTCTGAAAGTGCCGCAAGCATCGGGGTGTTGTTGTTCAGCATCAACCTCTACCAAAACAGGACTGGTTTCATCTTTTCCTAAAAAATATTGAATAGGGTCTAAATAATGTTGACCCATATCTCCTAAGCCACCACCATCATAATCCCAATATCCGCGGAAAGTGCCATGTACACGGTGAGTGCTATAGGGTTTATAAGGTGCGGGACCTAACCAACGGTCGTAATCAAGTTCTGCCGGTACGGCTTCGGTCGGTAATTTTGTTTTACCTACCCAGTAAAACTTCCAATCGAACCCGGTGGTTTTACTTACGGTTACAGTAAGTGGCCAACCTAACATACCCGATTCCACTAGTTTTTTAATGGGATTAACGGTGGTGTTCATGCCATAGAAATTGCCTTCAAATCGAAACCAGGTATTTAATCGGAACATACGCCCGTATTGTTTCACAGCTTCTGCCACGCGTTTGCCTTCGCCAATGGTGCGTGTCATGGGTTTTTCGCACCAAATATCTTTACCAGCTTTCGCAGCTTCAATAGCCATTATACCATGCCAATGCGGAGGTGTGGCAATATGTACAATATCTACTTCTGGAAGTGCAATCAGTTCTCGATGATCGTGAAAAGTTTTAACGCCGCCACCAATCATGTTTTGGGCAGTAGTTAAATGGTTTTTGTCTACATCGCAAATGGCTACTACACGGGTACCGGCATAAGGAATATGACCGCGTCCCATACCACCCACTCCAATAATACCTTTGGTGAGTTGATCACTGGGAGCAAGATATCCTCTACCTAATACATGACGTGGTACGATAGAAAAGCCGGCTAAAATAGCAGCGGAATTGCGTAAAAATTTACGCCTGGTTTTTAGATGGTTGTTTTTCAAAATGGAACAGTTTGTTAGAAAATAAATATACTCAATAAACAGCACTCCTCCAATACATGGAGGTATGCGTGATCACCTTTGAATGATAAATGGAAAAACCAATGATATTACAGTTACCCATAGGAAATATTTTACATAAAGAAACGGTATTGGAAGATGATTTTAATTCGGAGTGGGAAGGATGGGAAATAGTTTCCGATGAAACCGAGAAAAGCTTTGTTAAAGACAGTTTTTATTGGATGGAAAATAAAAGCCGCAGCAGGTGGATGTTTTATCATAAAAAAATGCCTATTAAAAACAATGAAAACTTTATTATACAGGCACAGATAGAATTATTGAGCCATAAAGGGTACGGACAGTATGGATTGGTTTGGGGATTCGATGCTCCGCATGAAGTGTTGAATCGGTTTACGGTATCGGTAGATAGCAATCGATGCTCGGTATGTCAATTCGAAAAAAATCATCATCGCGTATTTCACCGATTTAGTGCACCCTTCGAAAAAAAATCATTTGCCAAACACCAACAAACTTTCACTATTATGTTGTTAGAAAAGTATTATTATTTTTTTGTGGAAGATCAACAGTTGCCGGTATATAGTTGTCACCAGGCACATTTGTCGATGGAGGGATTTCGGTTTGGTTTTTATATAGAGCCGGGCATATTAATGCGTTGCGATAAAATAACGGTGAAGCGATTAATTACCAGTCCGGATTTTACAGACACAACCTGGGAGTTAAATTAAAAAATTCAAAAACATCATCCTAAATAATGTTTCTGCATCAAATCAATCCGATCACGAATCAATTTCTGTAGAGAAGTAGGTTGATGCACCAAACAGTTAGCGCCCATCGATAAAATCTTGGCAATCAATTCTTCATTTACCAAAACGGTAATATTTAATTGAATCTGGGTATCATCTTTATGCGTAATTTTTTGCGAATCATGAAGAGGTTCTAAAGTCACCAATTCACTGATGGGATGAAAAACAGTTAACGCAACCAATTCCGGCTCAGCAGCGGTTTCCATGATTCCGGTAGCGTATTGAAAAAATTTAGTAGGGTCAAAATCAACTCGAAGTTTTTGTTGCTCTTCAATAATAGATAAATCAAATAGTCGATCTAAACCAAAAGTCACATATTTGTTTCGGTCATTTCTCCATCCAATTACATACCAACGATTTCTATGTTCTTTTAAAAGATAAGGTATGAGTTGATATTGTTTGGTTTCTTTTTTATAGATGTTTTGGTAAGAAAAGTGGATGGCATATTTATGTTGAATGGCATCGTAAATGAGGTTGATCCATTCAAACCCTTTGGTGTCAATCGGTTTTTCAAACTGCACTTTTTGGTGAACAATGGGTTCGTTATGTGTAAAGCCCAAAGAAAACCGGGTATTGATTCTTTCGATGGCAGATTTGAAATTAGCAAAAACAGGAACTTGTTTGTATTGATATAACAGTTGCGCAGCAAAATTTAAAGCTTCCCATTCATCATCTTCCAGATTAAGTTCGGCAATAGAAAATCCCTTTTCGCTGTACACATAACCTTTTTCAAGTTTAGAATAAACAATAGGCGCATTGTATCCCATGGGTTCGGGTTGTTTCATAGCCGCTATATCTTTTTCTATAGTTGAGGTAGAAATATCGGTATTCAACAAATCGCTGCATTTTTTAGCCAGATAGCTCAATGTGGGAAATGGATGGCGCTTACTTGTTATACAATCGTTAATAATACGGTATCTAACAACAGCTGATTTGTTTTTGGGCATTAGAAATAATTGAGGCTGTAAAATAAAACAAAATCTTTAATTCACTCCTCCAATACAGTAAGGACAACCGATATAATTTCATTAAATAATTCAAATGCAAAAAGTAAAAATTCAAAAAACAGAAATTCAAAAAATACAATTATGAAGCATTATGTTCCTGAAGCTGCAGCAGAAAGGTTAGCACAATTAAATGAGTGGCTTACGAAAGCAATATACAGTGAAGATTTTTTTGAAGATGATAAATGGTTGCCGGTAAGAATGAATATTACCAAGTGGAAAAGTAAGGGCTTTGCATTGGTGCAGCGGTTTAAACCAGAAGATTTTGATTTTGAATCGGAAGAGTTGATGATGTTGTATTATATCTGTAACGCCATCAGTGAAATTATGTTGTTTGAAAAAGAATCGAGAGAAGCCGGATTAAAACAACAATATGAAAAAGCAACCTTGTATAGAGATTTTTCGAAAGAACGTAAAGCAGCTCTTACAGAAGATGGGAATAACAGTGACATCGTAATTAATTTTTTTGCGGTAGAAGGCAACTCACTAATATTAAAGTGTATTGACCAATATTTTATTCAACAGACCATTCGGGAAAGACTTAGGTTATGATTGGATCAATAAAAACAATGCTAAAATAGATCTTTAAGCAATCTGCCAAAGTATTTTCTACAATAAAAATACAACAATCAAAATGACCCTACAAACAAAGCGGTTACTTTCTATAATGGTAGGCTGGATAAAAAAATTACAGCACTTGTTTATATATAAGCATATTCATAGAAGTGTCGGTTAGCTTCGCTAAAAACAATATCCATTGTCAACCAAAAACAGTAACAATCAACCAATCATAACTTCCGACGGAGCAACAATAATTGCATCGGGATTGCATGATTTGTTGCACAAAAAATTTCTGATAGAGGGCTCTACTCAAATTCAGTTGATACCATTGGCAGAAATCATTTATTTGAAAGCAAGTAAAAATTATACAGAATTTATTTGTGTGAACAACAAAACGTATTTATCTACGAATACGTTGAAGCATCAGGAAGAAAAGTTACCGGAAGAATTGTTTATAAGAGCGCATCATGGATTTTTATTGAATTTATTTCATTTGAATCATATTAAAAAGAACAATGAGTTAACGGCGTGTATGTCTAATGGAGAACAGATACCCATTTCTACCAGAAAGAAAAAACAGGTATTGGAATTTATTAATCGGTCGATTATTGTTTTAGACAAAGCAATTATACCGCAAAACAATACAGTTAATCAATAGGTCTAGGCAGATGATAATCGTGCAGAATTGCTACAATTAATGAAAATAATTTAGTAGTTGAAAAACCAAAAATAGCTGCAACGCATGAAAAAAATCATTCAAATAGCAATCGTAAGTTCATTAATTACAGTGCTGAATATAGGATGTTCAAAAAGTTCGGAGACGCCTCCAACACCACCTGTAGCAAATTTTAGTTTCTCAGGTGCAGGAGTAGCGCCATCAACAGTAATTTTTACTAATAATTCAACAAATGCCACCAGCTATGTTTGGGAATTTGGAGACAACAGCACTTCAACAGAAGCAAACCCTTCACATACTTATACTACTGGCGGTACATTTTCAGTAAAGCTTACAGCTGTTGGACTTGGTGGGTCGAATTACACGACAAAATCAGTTAGTATAACAAAGCCAACAAGTTTACAAATTATTGTGGCGGATCTTTTAGGAACACCAATTCCTGGCGCCACGGTAAAATTGTATAGTAGTTTAACAGATTTTCTTAACACTACTAATCAAGTATTGACAACACAAACAACCAATGCAAATGGTGTAGCAACCTTTTCACCATTATCGCCCATTAAATATTATTGGTCAGCAGTGAGTGGATGCCAAAATAATTATTTTTATCCAAGCACATACTCTACTACAAATGTGTTAACACCTAACACGATTAATACCGAAGCTTCTATTCTTTTTCAGACTGGCAAATTGTCCATAAAAAACAACTCGGTCGACCCGTATTATATTTACTTAAACGGCAGTATACTTACAAGGATTGAAGCCGGCACAACTTATACATTAGAACAGCAAGTTGGGCCCAAAACCGTAAAATTAGAACAAATTTCAGGGTATGTTTTTTCTGCAACAATTAAACAATATCAAATTTCTGTGACCTGTGGAAACACAACAACTATAACATTCCCGTAATTAATACGGAAAAAAAATACAAGCATACCTTAACCTACAAACTCAACAACATGAAAAAAACAATTTTCTCCCTCTGCCTTTTAGCAATTACAGCTCCACTGCTATTAACCAACTGTGCAACTATTTTAGGTAAAAGCGCTTATCCTTTGTCAATTAATGCTAATCCTTCGGGAGCTGATTTAAGTGTTACCGACAAAAAAGGAAAAGAAATTTACAAAGGTACTTGTCCTGCAACGGTTTCATTTAAATCAGGAGCCGGATTTTTTTCGAGAGCAGAATACCAGGTGAGAATATCCGCTAAAGGATATTCAGAGCAAATTATACCGGTAAACTTTAAAGTAAATGGCTGGTATTTTGGCAACATTTTACTAGGCGGGTTTTTGGGTATGTTAATAGTAGACCCAGCAACAGGCGCCATGTGGAAATTAGAAACACAGCCAATTAATGTTACACTGGCAAAGCAAAACACCGTAGCTATGAATCCCACATTGGAAGTAATAGACATCCATTCAATTTCTGCGGAAAAGAAAGCTCAACTAGTTCGTATAAAATAAATACAAATGCTTGTTTGGTGAAAAAGGCGGTAAACATTGTTTGCCGCCTTTTTAAGTGTAGTTGTTGTAATCGATTATAATATGAAAAAGTTCCCCTACCTATTACTACTCTTTCTCTTTATTTGAGGACTTATTAGTTAATGGCGTATTCAGTTTTTTCACTTCTTTTTCAAAATCTTTCCAGTTGGTGAATTTTTCCAAGTTTGCAAACCCATATTGAGCTTATCTGCGCTAGCTCTCTCGGCAATGATTTGAGCAGCTGTTTTGCCTGAAACAGCAAAATGTAGCTTATTCCGTAACGTTTTAAAAAACGTCTGGGTTATCTCTGCATCTTTATTATAGTCGATACTACATTGTTCGTAGATGTCGGTTATTTTGAGGTAAAAGCGCCTTTCGCTTGCCCGAATTTCGCGGATACGCTCCAACAGTTCATCAAAATAATCTTTACCAAATCTATTGCCTTGTTTGAGGCGTTCATCGTCTAACACAAAGCCTTTTATAATGAACTCTCTAAGGGTTTTTGTAGCCCAAATACGGAATTGGGTAGCCTGATTGCTATTTACTCGATAGCCTACGGCTATAATGGCATCTAGATTATAGACATTTGTTAGGTAGTTTTTACCATCTTTGGCAGTTATTCGAATTTTTCGAACAACTGAATCCTCTTGCAACTCAACACTTTTAAATATCTCTTTTAAGTGATAATTGATTGTATTTATTTCAACCCCAAATAGTTCAGTCATAGCCTTTTGAGAAAGCCAAAAGGTTTCATCATTAAAAAGCACTTCAATTTTTACATTCCCTGTTGGGGTAGTGTAAAATATGTTTTTTAATCCCCATTTTCACTCCTCCAATACCTTGAGGACTCCCCTGCTACTTTTGGTATAAATATAAAAACATGGAAAATAAGTTATACGAGCTGAACCGACTGGCAACAACAACCAACGATGAAAACAATAACGCCGACAACGGATTTACCATCCGGTTACCATTTGAGGTATTGAAGCAATACTACCCGGCACCCGGCATAAAAATATATGCGCCGGATTCTGATTTTATTAAAAATCCGATTATGTTGGAAGCCTGGACAGTTAAAGAAGGACAAGAAAAAATGAAAAAAGAAACGGCCATCAATTCAAAAAAATGGATGACTACCGTAAACTACAAACAGCGCAGTGCCATTTATTGGCCACCCATAAAATGGAATGAAATTTATGATTTTAAAACCGATTTAATGATTTCTGTAAAGTCATTAAAAAAAGAATACAATCAGCTGTTTTTGGCGTTGTTATCTAATACGTGTTGGTAAAAAAACAACAAAAAAGGGATACAATTAGGCCGGCGTATAAGACATATTTTTTATATGTAAAAGACTTT
>CANGCK010000035.1 GCA_947452295.1 Sphingobacteriia bacterium | reverse complement strand
TTGGGATGGTCCTAATATGAAGATTACCAACTTTGATGAAGCCAACCAGTTTGTAAGAAGAAAGTATAGAGAGTTCTAAATTGATTTGTTTAAGCTCTATATAACAAAGCCCATCTAAATTAGATGGGCTTTCTCTTTCATTGGCGATGGGCCACGCTAACTTGTATGTTTAGTGCGATTTGTCACAATTTCATCATTGAATTGCAGCTTTGTTTTACTACCCTCTATTATATACAGTAAACTCAAAATGAGCCGACCAATGATGTGTCATTAAAAGACACATTATTAGTTGTAGGTATCAAACCGAACTGGGTTAAAACACCTTAAATATTGCGGTAAATACCTATTAATCAGAAGTTTTAATATTCGAAATTTGTAAGTAAATAAAACCATTAGTATTAGTAATAAGAGCATAAAAAATATGTCATTAAATCAATCTAAAAGGGAAATACAGATCTCAATTCTAAAATAGGAAGTTATACTACTAATTTGGTAACATGATATTTGTGTAATAACTTTGTAATTACATTATAATCAAATGAACATACCAATTATATCAATCGGAAACTCCAGAGGAATAAGATTATCAAAAACCCTCATTGAAAAATACAACATTCAGGATTCAGTAGAACTTATCCTCGAAAAAGACTGCATTATTCTAAAACCAAAGACCTCATCAAGAAATGGTTGGGAAAAAGCTTTTAAGAAAATGCACGAGAATGGTGATGACAAATTACTTATGGCTGATATTTTTGAAGATGAAAACTTTGAAGAATGGAAATAAAACAATACCAAATTGTTTTAGTAAACCTCGACTCAACTATCGGCAGTGAAATGAAAAAGACTCGCCCCTGTGTGGTTATTTCTCCTGATGAAATGAATAAGTATTTACAAACTATTGTGATAGCTCCCATTACTAGTAGTTCCAAATCTTATCCGACCAGAGTAGAGGTAAAACATAACAACACCAAAAGTTGGATTGTATTGGATCAGATTCGAACAATTGATAGAGTACGAATAGTAAAATTATTTGATTTCTTACACAATAAAGAAATTTACAAAGTCAAGTCTGTTATGAAGGAAACATTTGTAGACTAGATGTTTTACGAGTGATAAAAGGCAAAGCCCATCTAATTGAATAGATGGGCTTTGTTTTTTAACTTGCTTTCCAGTAATTACTAAAACTTCAAGACTTTCATATAAGCAGCATCGGCTTCTGCACTCGCCAATGGGTTTGAACCAGTAAATGCTTCTTGTTCAACTATATGATGTTTCATGCCATATTTTTTGGCTTCATGCAATATATTCGAAAAATCAATCGTGCCTTTTCCTAAAACGCAAGATTCTATACCAGTTGCGCCCATTGTTTGATCCTTAACGTGACAAATTGTAAATCTTCCTGGATATTTTTTAAACCAATCAATTGGATTTTCTTTTGCTGCAACTACCCAATAAATATCCATTTCAAAATCTACTAATGAAGCATCTGTTCCTTCCATCATTACGGTTTGAGGAATCTGTCCATCTATTGCTTTAAATGAATAATCGTGGTTATGGTATGCAAACTTTATTCCATTTTTCTTGCAAATTTCTCCGCTCTTATTAAACTCATCGGCAAACTTTTTAAAATCATCGATAGATTTTTGTGCGCCTTTCCATGGACAAATTAAATACTTCATGCCTATTTCAGCAGCTTCAGCAGCTTTGCGTTCAAAATCTACCGTATTATTGCAATGTGCCGAAATAATTCGCAAGTTTAAATCGTCCATGTATTTTTTGAACTCGGTATTTTTCATTCCCCAAAATATACCCTGCGCTCCTTCAAAACTTTCAATTTGATTGAAACCATAACCAGCTAATTTTTTAAGCGTGGCTTTAGTATCTGTTGCTAAATCTTCTTTAACTGTCCATAGTTGTATCCCAAAAGCACTTTCTTTTTTAATTGTTCCAAAAGAATTCAAGAAATTTGATTTACCCATAAATGGCAAACTCAATCCTGCGGCTGCTAAGCCTGCTGTTTTAATAAAATCTCTTCTTTTGTTGTTCATTGTTTGGTTTTTGAATCAATTATACTATTCTGTACAATTAATAATGAATAATAACATTTCTACTTTTACTAATTACTATGTTGCCCAAGCTCTATCCCCTTTTTTATATGGAAAATTTCCGTCATATTTGCCCGGAACTGCAACATAACGCAATGCCTTTGTAGCACCTACTTCAGAGGTAAAGAAACCCCATAAGGTTAACTGCTTCATCATACTAAAATAATGGGGAAGCTCTTTTTCTTTCAGGTTTTTTTGGATTGCTTTTGCATCTGCGTCAAGCGCTACCAATAAATTGTGGCGCTGTTCTTTTGTACTTTCTACAAATCCTTTACCGTTTTTAGTTTTAGAAAGCTCTTCTAATTTTTTCAATCCGTCTACAAAAACCTTTTTTTCTTCTACACTATAACAATCAGTTACTATAAGTGCCATAAACTCACCAACTTTAGCTTCTTTAGCTCCGGGTGTACTTGTAGCTGGCAAAATAGTTTCAGATATTTCAGTTAACAATGCTATATCAGATGATGAGAAAACTGTTCCGTTTTTTGTAGCAGTTTTACACCCCGATAAAAAAGCTTCTGCACCAATAATGGTGCCCCCTAATAATAGGGCTACACTAGATAATGCTTCTCTTCTATTCATGATACTCTTTTTATGGTGATCGTCTTTATTTCAAATTATAAATTTCCTTTTTTCAATTCACTCACAGCAAAATCGGCTGCACGTGCAGTAAATGCCATATAAGTTAATGATGGATTTACACAGGCAGATGATGTCATGAATGATCCATCAGTTACAAATACATTAGGTGCATCCCAAATTTGATTGTGCTTATTTACTACCGATGTTTTTGGATCTGCGCCCATACGTGCAGTTCCCATTTCATGAATACCTCTACCTAGAACTCCATTGCCATCGTATCCTTTTACATTTTTAATGCCTGCGTTAGTAAGCATTTCAATTGCATCGGCTTGCATATCTATCCGCATTTTCTTTTCATTGTCTTTCAACTCGGCATCGATCTTTAATACATTCAATCCCCATTTGTCTTTAACCGTTTTATCGATGGTGGCAAAATTGGCATGATCAGGTAATACTTCACCAAAGCCCATAATGCCCATTGTCCAACTACCCGGTTCTAACAATGCATCCTTAAAATCACCACCAATGCTTAACTCTGCTAATTCTCGTCCCCATCCTTCTCTTCCTGCACCGCCCTGGTAACCAAAGCCACGTTTATAGTTGCGTTTATCGGCACCTACATTTCTATAACGTGGCACATAAATGCCATTGGCTCTTCTTCCAAAAATATATTTATCTTCATACCCTTCTACTCTTCCACCTGCACCTACACCTAAATGATGATCCATAATATTATGTCCCAACTCGCCACTACTACTGCCTAAACCACCTTCCCACACATCAGTTGCAGAGTTCATTAATATCCATGATGAGTTTAATGTTGAGGCGTTTAAGAAAATAATTTTTGCATTGTACACATATGTTTTGTTCGTTTCTGCATCCAATACTTCTACGCCTGTTGCTTTTTTCTTGTCTTTATCGTATAAAATTTTAGTAACAATACTCCATGGGCGAAGTGTAAGGTTACCTGTTTTCATTGCAGCCGGCAATGTAGAAGATTGCGTGCTGAAGTAAGCACCAAATGGACAACCCAGCCAACATTTATTTCTATACTGACAATTAGTTCTTCCTTCAAGTGGTTGTGTGATATTTGCAACGCGACCAATAATCATGGAGCGCTGATTTTTGTAAAATTCTTTTAATCTTTTAGCTACATCTTTTTCTACACAATTCATTTCCATTGGAGGCATAAACTGTCCATCCGGTAAAACTGGAATTCCATCTCTGTTGCCACTTATTCCGGCAAATTTTTCAACATAATCATACCATGGCTCAATATCCTTGTATCGCACCGGCCAATCAACAGCTATACCATCTTTTGCATTGGCTTCAAAATCCAAATCACTCCAACGATAACTTTGTCTACCCCACATTAGTGAACGACCTCCAACATGGTAACCACGAAACCAATCGTATCTTTTAACTTCTACATAAGGACTTTCTTTTTCCTCCACCCACATTTCGTAGGTTTTTTCATTTAAAGGGTAATCTCTGTTACGAACAGGATTATTCGCAATCATTTCCTGCGTTTTTCTATCATGATGTGGATAGTCCCAATCTTCTTTGTTAGCATTTACGTAATCTTTTACATGCTCAATATTACGTCCTCTTTCGAGCATCAATACTTTAAGACCTTTTTCGGTAAGTTCTTTCGCAGCCCAGCCTCCACTAATTCCTGAGCCAATTACAATTGCATCAAAATTTTGTTCCGCCATGTTTATTATGTGTTATTTTATAAATGATTCGCACCTATTAAATGTATCGCTCCTTAAGAGGTTTTTTAATTTTTAAATATTGTAGAAACAAGTATGTTGTCTTTATTATATTATTAAATTGTTGATTTCCGCTCACTATTTAAACATCACAAATCCGTACTGCTTTATTTAATGAGTCTAATTTATTGGCTGCTCTAGGAATAAATTCTTGTGCAACATATCCTTTAAATCCGGTTGCAACAATAGCGCGCATAATTGCAGGATAATTCAATTCTTGTGTTTCATCAATTTCATTTCGGCCAGGTACTCCTGCAGTATGGTAGTGACCAAAATATTGATGATGCTGTTGAATAGTATGTATTACATCGCCTTCATCTACTTGCATGTGATAAATATCGTACAGCAATTTAAAATTTGGAGATCCCAACTGCTTGCAAAGTTCAACACCCCATGCCGACTTATCGCACATATAATCTTTATGATCTACTTTGCTATTTAGCAGCTCCATATGAATAATTACCCCTCTTTTTTCAGCATGCGGCATTATTTGCTTAAGCCCTGCTACGCAGTTTTTTAGTCCCACCATATCATCCATTCCATTTCTATTGCCACTAAAACAAATTAAGTTTTTATAGCCGGCATCTGCCACCAAATCAATATGTTTTGTATAACTTTCGATTAATGTTGTATGGTATTGAGGGTCATTCCAACCTTTCACTAAACTAATTTCTGCGCCGTTACACATACTCGAATCAAGCCCGTGTTTTTTAAGTGTTTCCCACCCTGATGGTCCTACTAAATCAATAGCTGTAATGCCAATTTTTTTTGCTGCAATACTTAAATCTTCTAAACTAATTCCATCAAAACACCATTTACAAACACTATGATTGATGTTTCCTTTTAGCTTTTTATTGATAGCTACTGAAGAAGCGATTGATGGGACAAAAGGGGTTGCAGCCACTACTGCAGAACCCGTAAGAATATGCTTAATCATTTTTCTTCTATTTGAAGGCTGTTTCATTTTGTATACTATTTATTGATTTTGCTTGTATGAACAAAAATTTAGACAATCGTTAATTATTTCTTGTACAAATTGATCAACAAATTAACCCATTAAAATGGTTATTAATAAAGCGCCAATTTGAACACTAAATATAATATTTGTTGCGTAGAAAATACACATCTGTATAAAAATTACCTGCATAATCCACAATTATTTTTTACTTTTAAATCAATCATACAAATTTTAAAAACTATATACAATGGGAAGAAAATTAAGAATGGGCATGGTAGGTGGAGGAAAAGACGCTTTTATAGGTGCTATCCATCGATTTGCAGCCAATATGGATGGAATGATTGAATTGGTTTGTGGCGCATTGAGTATTAACCCTACAATTGCCCAAGAATCGGGCGAAATGCTGTTTTTACCTAAAGAAAGGATTTATCTGACATTTGATGAAATGATTACCAAGGAAGCAGCTTTGCCAGCAGATCAACGCATGGATTTTGTAACTATTGTTACACCCAATTTTGCGCACTTTGCCCCGGCAATGATGGCGCTGGAACATGGATTTAATGTGGTGATTGAAAAACCTATCACTTTTACTTTGGAGGAAGCTAAGCAACTGAAAGCAAAGTTGGAAGAAACTGGTTTAATCCTCTGCCTTACGCATACTTATTCAGGTTATCCATTGGTAAAGCAGGCGAAGGCCATGGTGGCAGATAATGTACTAGGTAAAATAAGAAAAGTATGGGTAGAGTATCCACAAGGCTGGTTAAGTAAACTCAGTGAAAGAGAAGGGAATGCACAAGCAGCCTGGAGAACGGATCCAAAAAAATCGGGAAAAAGTGGTTGTATGGGTGATATTGGTACCCATGCCGCACACTTGGCAGAATATATTACCGGATCTAAAATCACACAATTGTGTGCCGATTTAAATACAATGGTGGAAGGCAGATTATTAGATGACGATGGTAGTGTTTTATTGCGATTTGATAACGGTGCTGCAGGTGTATTGATGGCTTCACAAGTAGCAGCCGGTGAAGAAAATGCGTTAAAAATAAGGATCTATGGTGAGAAGGGCGGATTAGAATGGGCTCAAATGGAACCCAATACTCTATTGGTGAAATGGTTAGATCAACCAACACAAATATTGAGAGCAGGAGGTAACTACACCGATCGTCTATCTACCTATGCCACTGGTAATTGTAGAACGCCAGGTGGTCATCCGGAAGGTTATTTAGAAGCATTTGCCAATATCTACAAAAATTTTGCGACTACACTTACTGCAAAAATGAATGGTGAAACTCCTGCTAAAGAAGCATTGGATTTTCCTACCGTAGAAGATGGGATTCGTGGAATGGCATTTATTGACAATGTGGTTGCATCTGCACAATCAGAATTAAAATGGACGACTTACACCATTTAAAAAAGCTTGTACCACAACAAAAGATTTTATATTATGACAAACATACAAGGACCGGGTATCTTTTTAGCCCAATTTATGGGCGATATTGCGCCATTTAATTCTTTGGCATCCATTTGCAAATGGGCAGCTTCTTTAGGTTTTACTGGCGTACAGATTCCTTCATGGGACGCTCGTTGCATTGACTTACAAAAAGCCGCTGAAAGTAAAAGTTATGCCGACGAAATTAGAGGTGTTGTAGAATCGGCTGGATTAAAAATTACGGAATTATCTACCCATTTACAAGGGCAATTGGTAGCTGTAAACCCAGCTTACGACAGCTTGTTTGATGGATTTGCACCCGAAAATGTTAGAGGAAACGCAAAAGCAAGAACCGAATGGGCTGTTCAACAATTAAAATATGCTGCAAAAGCATCTGCTAATTTAGGATTGAATGCCCATGCTACTTTTAGTGGCGCACTGCTTTGGCAAACAGTTTACCCTTGGCCTCAACGCCCAGCTGGATTGGTAGAAACAGGTTTTACTGAATTGGCCAATCGCTGGTTACCTATTCTCAATGTATTTGATGAAAATGGGGTTGACCTTTGTTATGAAATTCATCCAGGTGAAGATTTGCATGATGGCGTTACTTATGAAATGTTTCTAGACAAAGTAAACCACCACAAACGTGCATGTTTATTATATGATCCCTCTCACTTTGTACTACAATGCTTAGATTATAAAGCATATATAGACCATTATCATGAACGCATTAAAATGTTTCATGTAAAAGATGCGGAATTTAATCCTACCGGCAAACAAGGTGTATATGGTGGTTACCAAAGTTGGATTAACCGCGCAGGTAGATTTAGGTCGCTTGGAGATGGTCAGGTAGATTTCAAAGCCATTTTCAGCAAACTAGCCCAATATAATTACACGGGTTGGGCAGTAATGGAATGGGAATGTGCAATTAAACACCCAGAAACAGGTGCAGCAGAAGGTGCGCCATTTATTAAAGAACACATCATTGCAGTAACCGATAAAACTTTTGATGATTTTGCAGGTACCGGTAATGATGAAGCATTTAATAAAAAACTACTTGGATTATAAAATGTACGATAGGGCGAAGAAAATTCTTCGCCTTTTTTTGCACTAATTTATTGGTGAAGGAATGAATCAAACGGTTGTTTAAATAATCTATGTTAGTCATTCGTTTAATTTGATGGATGGTTTGATAATTATGGAAATATTTGACATTCAACGCTATTAAATACCTAACTTAGAACCCTAAAATTTACGCTTTGAAAAAATATTTAATTGTTATCGGAATGGCCGCATTGGCAGTAGCATGCGGTAATGGAGCTAGCAAAACGGAGGAAAAAGCTGCAACAGCAACTCCTGCAGCAACCAATGATTTAAGTAGTAACCCAGACTATCAAAAAGGCTTGGAATTAATTGGCAAATCAGATTGTTTAACCTGCCATAAGGTGAAAGAAAAAAATATTGGGCCTGCATACCAAGATGTTGCTAATAAGTATGAAAATACTGATGAAAATGTTGCTTTACTGGCATCAAAAGTTATTAAAGGTGGCAGCGGGGTATGGGGTGCCATTCCAATGACACCGCACCCACAAATTACTGAAGACGATGCTAAGCAAATGGTGAAATACGTTCTATTATTAAAAAAATAAATAAACCACTATGTATCCTATTTTAACCGCTATCATTTTGTTAATCAATGCATTCTTTTTTTCACCGGCAAAACCAAAGCCCGAAAAATGGATTTCATTGTTTGACGGAAAAACAACAAAGGGTTGGCATTCTTACAAAGAAACAAAGGCAGGTGATGCCTGGAAAGTAGAGGATGGCACACTTCATTTAGATGCTGCTGCTAAAAAAGCAAATCCGGCCTTGAAAGGTGGCGATTTGGTTACAGATGCTTCATTTGAAAATTTTCATTTGAAATTAGAATGGAGGATTTCACCAAAAGGAAATAGTGGGATTATTTTCTTTGTACAAGACAATCCGGCTAAATTCGACAATGTATGGTTTACCGGACCAGAAATGCAAGTGTTAGATACTGATGGCCATAACGACGGAAAAATTTACAAACACAAAGCAGGTGATTTGTATGATTTAATTGCTGCAAGCAGTATTGTTACCAAACCTGTAGGCGAGTGGAACTTAGCTGAAATCATTGCAGATCATGGTAAGCTTCATTTTAAATTGAATGGCATTGATATTGTTTCTACAACTTATGGCGATGATAATTGGAAAAGCCTAATTGCTGGAAGCAAATTTAAAGATATGCCCGATTTTGGTAAAGTATTTAGCGGTCATGTGTCTTTACAAGATCATGGCGATGACGTTTGGTATAGAAATATAGTAATCAAAAATTTATAAAAAATGCAACTGCATAACGATGAATATTTTATGCAGCATGCATTGAAAGAAGCACAATTAGCCTATGAGGCAGATGAGGTTCCCGTTGGCGCAATAGTGGTATTAAACAATACCATTATTGCCCGGGCTCATAATCAAGTTGAGTTGTTAAATGACTCAACGGCACATGCTGAAATTTTAGCACTAACATCTGCCTATAGTTCATTAGGAGCCAAATATTTACCCGATGCTACTTTATATGTTACTGTAGAGCCCTGTATAATGTGCTGCGGAGCATTGTATTGGGGAAAAATAGGTAAAGTGGTTTATGGCGCCTCCGATGAAAAAAATGGTTATAAACACCTCACAAACACCAACTGGCCTTTTCATCCAAAAACAGAATTGGTGAGCGGTATTTTAGAAGCCGATTGTTCCTTTTTAATGAAGTCTTTTTTCAGGTCTAAACGATAAAACTTAGAATAATTTAATGTAAAAAAATACATACTGGTCAGACCACCGTCAGACCAGTATGCTTAATTTTACGAATTAAGAAACAAAATTATACCTTAACACAACTTAAAAGATTTACTGCACTAAATTTGCAAGAAATCAATTATCTAATCATTAAACTATAAAAAATATGTCATTTACACTAGCTCCCCTACCTTATGCACATGAAGCATTAGAGCCACATATTGATACCACTACCATGCAAATTCACCACGGTAAGCATCATCAGGCCTATGTAGATAATTTAAATAAAGCTGTAGCAGGCACTCCTAATGAAGGAAAGTCATTAGATGAATTAGTAAAAGTTGCTGGTTCAATTAGCCCCGCAGTTCGCAACAATGGTGGTGGTCATTGGAACCATACATTTTTTTGGGAGAGTTTAGCACCAAATGCAGGTGGAACACCATCGGCAGATTTAGCTGCAGCAATTGATGCTAGCTTCGGTAGTTTTGATGCTTTTAAAGAAAAGTTTGCACAAGCAGGAATGACTCGTTTCGGTAGTGGTTGGGCTTGGCTTTTAGTTGCTGATGGTAAATTAGTAATTTCTTCTACACCTAATCAAGACAATCCATTAATGGATGTTGCTGAAGTAAAAGGTACACCAATTTTAGGTGCCGATGTTTGGGAACATGCTTACTATCTTAAATACCAAAACCGCAGAGCAGATTACTTAGCCGCATTTTGGAATGTAGTGAACTGGAATAAAGTTGCAGAACGTTTCAACGCTGCTAAATAATATTGTTCTTCATATATCTTAGAGTCTCACATGGTGAGACTCTTTTTATTTTGTTTATTACCTAATAGTCAATAATAATTAGGCATAAGCTATATTTACAGGATCAACGTATTAACTATTAAAATTAATAAAATGAAAAAATTATTATTCGGATTTAGTTTGAGCTTGTTGTTGCTTTCATGCAGCAATAATTCAAAAACCATTGTAGTAATGAGCAAAGGTGCTGCTGAAGTAGATGTAAATGCAGGTACCATATTATCTAAGGATGGTGCTGGTCATGAAGAACAAATATTGAATATCAACAGCAAAAAAGTTAGTTTTAAGTTAACTACACCTAATGGTGAAGCAACAGTTGAAATGCTCGAAAATGGTTTATATATTATTAATGTAAAGAATGATACCATAATAGGCAGTTACCAGAAATATACTAAAGCTGATAAAGCCCAAAATGTGCTTACGCAAGAAGTATTAAAGCAAAAAATTGATTCTTTGATTTTATTGTCGGAGGGTAAAAACGTATCTGCAGCAAACAGAAATTTTTTCATACTCCCCAATCAAGCCACAAAAATATCCGAAAACAATACAGCACAAGTTGTAGGTCCATATCACCAAATGCGTTCAGCAGAAATGGTAGACGGAAAAGAACCAGAAGTTTATCGTTTTTATAGTATAAAAGAAATTAGAGAAATGATTGTTAAGCTGCAAGCTTTAACAGTTGCCCCCAAGCAATAATTATTCATTTAATTCTTTTAAAAAAGTATAATAAAATCTATACCGTCAGACCATGGTCTGACGGTATAGATTTTATTATACTAATGGATCATACCCAGCACCCCCACCAGGCCGGCATTTACTAAGTCGCTTTAGCAATAGCCATCCTCCTTTAAATAATCCGTATTTCTTAAGTGCCTGCTCTCCATATTGTGAGCAAGTAGGTACAAATCGGCATTTAGGGCCTATTGCAGGAGATATAATGTATTGATAGATCTTTATAAGGGGTATGAATAAATAACCCAAAGCACGGGTTATTGAGTAGCTTTTAAACGATTGATTTTTTGATATTTCACAGTGCTTACACAATATTGTTTTTTTAGTGTTGTCTAACGATTATTTATTTTTCGATTCTTTGTAAATTTTACGGTTGGATTTTTACTTTACTCTCAAGCCGTTCAAGCGATTTTTTCATTGCATGTTGTAAATCGGTAAACAGTGGCATTTCTTTGCCTATGTATAAAAAGAAAACCGATAGGGGTTGATTGGCTGATTGAACTGTTGATTGCAATGCTTGTTTTTCTGTTCTATACACTTCACGAAGTAATCGTTTTATTTTGTTTCGTTGCACTGCTTTTTTAAAAATTCTGGAACTAACTCCTACTCCGGCATGTAAATCTGCTTGTTGCGTTAGTATAGGGGTGCTAATATTTTGAGTAGTATAAAATACTTTGATGGGGAATATGGTAAAATATTTGCCTTTTGCAAACAAGTGCTCCATGGCCTTGCGGCTTTTAAGCTTTTCGCTTCTTTTATAAGTATTGGCTATACCTGGCATAATATTGCTCAAAAGTAAAAAGCCTCGTCGATATAGACGAGGCTTATATTTTAAATCATTGAAGTGCTTTGGTATTACCCAAAGGGTACTATGAATTATTTCAATCCTTTTTCGCTAGAAACTGTAAGTTTCTTACGACCTTTCTTTCTGCGGCTTGCCAATACTTTACGGCCGTTTGCAGATTCCATACGTTTGCGGAAACCATGTACGGTTTTACGACGACGTTTGTGTGGTTGGAATGTACGTTTCATTGATAATTTTTTTTACTAGCCCTTAAATTTGGTTTCTTTTCATTGCTTCAGTCACCATACTGCCGCTTGTGAAAGGATGGCAAAATTAGGAAATTATTGTTATTGACCCAACAGAATATGTTGAGATTTAATAGTTTTTCCAAAGAAAATTGCCCCTTTTTGGTTAAAATCGACAGTTGAGTCGGTTGTACAGAAAGTTATTTGACTATTTTGGGCGCATTTTTCGGCTATTTCAGGATGACGCATTAAATAATCTGCTAAACTTTCGGCTATGATTTTGCCTTGGGGTACTACTTTTATATGTGAGGGAACAAATTCCATTATTTTAGGTATTAACAACGGATAATGGGTACAAGCCAACAAAATAGTATCTATTTGAGGATTTTGCTGCAATAATTGCTGGATGTGTTTTTGAACAAAATAATCAGCACCTGGACTATCATATTCACCATTTTCTATGAGCGGCACCCACATTGGACAAGCTTCTTGGTACACTTTAGTTTTTTCAAAAAAGTGATGAATTTCTAATAAATAGCTCTCGCTGTTTACAGTTCCTGTTGTAGCCAATATGCCAATATTTTGTGTAGTTGAGTAGTGGGCTATGATTTCTGCTGTTGGCCTTATTACCCCCAATACTCGTTTTGTGGGGTATAAATGTGGGAGATTTATTTGTTGAATAGTTCGCAATGCTTTTGCAGAGGCGGTATTACAAGCCAATATAACTAGTTCGCATCCTTGATTAAAAAACCATTGTACAGCTTCCCAGGTATATTGGTAAACGGTTTCGAAAGATCTGGTTCCATATGGTGCACGAGCATTGTCACCCAAATACAAATAATCGTAGTTAGGTAATTGATTTACAACTTCCTTTAAAATAGTTAATCCGCCATATCCACTATCAAAAATGCCAATTGGTGCTTTCAAAAGTCAAAATTAAAAGTCAAAATTAAAAAATTAAAAGCCAAACAAAGCGGGTAAAAGCTAATGGCAATTTAAAAAACATCGCTCATAAAAAAAGACCCATCCGTAAAAAATACAGACGGGTCTTTTTTAATATTATTTTATAAATATACTTATTTACCTGCAGGTTTAGCTACTGGAGTACCACTGGTTGCAGCTTTCCAAGCATCTTCAATTTCTTTAGGTAAAGGTAATTTTAATTTTTGTGCAACACGAATTGTTAGGTTGTCTAATAATGGTGGTTGTACATAAGGAGAAAGTGTTTCGGCCTTTAAAACCAAAGTATACTTTTGCTCAGCAACAACTGCAGCTAAAGCTTCAGCTAACTTTAATCTGTATGGGTTTACTAACTGCTCGTATTTGTATCTTTCTAGTTCTTCTTGGTATTGTTGCCAGTTTACCAATTTGTAACGAACTTGCATTAAGTCTCTTACAGCTAATTCTCTTGCTTTAGCAGGCATAGTAGCAGAATCTTTTTTGAAAGTGCTGTCTTTACGCTGATAATCTGCAATAGTGTAATTATACTCAACTTGTAGAGAATCTACTCTATAGCTATTCATTAGCGTATCGATTTTTGTGATTCCCGGGAAAAGTGAAAGCGCAGATTGCTCTTCAAAATATCCAATTTTTGTTGTTTGTGCACTTGCGCTATTCATCGAAAGAAATGTAGCAGCAAAAATCCCACACACAAATAGAACTTTTTTCATTTTTATGAAATTTATTGATGATTGTTGGTTAACTAATATTTAATACCCATTTCCCTAAGCACTTCGTCGCTTTTGTCGAGCTTTGGGTCGGCAAATATAACGGTAATTCCTTCACTTTTATCCAAGATGAAATCATAAACTTTTGCTATAGCAATTTTTTGTATAGCGTTATATACTCTGTCCTGGATAGGTTTTACCATTTTTTGACGTTCTTTAAACAAATCGCCTTCAAATCCAAAGCGTTTCTTTTGTAATTCACGTACTTCTTTCTCTTTTACAAATAATTCGTCTTCTCTTTTCTTTTTTAGATCATCCGTAAGCATAAACTGCTCTGCTTCATAGTTTTTATACATTCTATCAAGCGCAGCTTGTTTATCGTCGATTTCTTTTTGCCATTGTTCGCCTAATGCTTGCAATTTTTTGTCGGATTCTTTGTATTCCGGTATTTTATTTAAAATATACTTGGTGTCAATAATGGCATAACGCTCTTGAGCAGATGCCATTAGCGATAAACAACCCACTGTAACTAATAGTGCAATAAGTTTTTTCATGAGTTTATATTTTTTACATTTAAATTTTGACTTTTTATTTTTCTACTATTCCGGTTCAAAGCCTAACATAAAGGTAAAGCGAGCAGCATCCTTCATGGTACTTGTTCCTGTAAATCTATCTAATCCTATGCCATAATCAAAGCCCAGTAAACCAAACATAGGTAAGAAAAAGCGCATGCCTATGCCCACTGATCTTCTTAACTGGAATGGATTATAGTCTTTAAAACTATACCAGCCGTTGGCTGCTTCGAAGAAGCCTAGGGCGAAAATGGTACTGCTAGGGTTTAAGCTAAGCGGGTAACGCAATTCCATGGTATATTTATTGAATATAGTAAAATATTGACTAGCACGTTGCTGATCGGGATTTATTTTGGGGTTTGAATTATCGTAAACAGGGAATCCTCTGTGTGCAATAATATCGTATCCCAATAAGGCAAACTGGTTGGTTAAACCGGCATCTCCCACCTGAAAGCGCTCGAATGGAGATACTTTTAAGCTTTCCGTGAAACGTCCTAAGAATCCGTATTTAGCTGCAAATCGCAATACAAATTGTTTATTGCGATCTTCTCCATGTGGTTTTCCCAAAGGAACAAACCACTCTCCATTA
The DNA here is from genome assembly GCA_947452295.1 of Sphingobacteriia bacterium. GTDB lineage: Bacteria > Bacteroidota > Bacteroidia > Chitinophagales > Chitinophagaceae > Sediminibacterium. The sequence goes on along the minus strand of CANGCK010000035.1, from coordinate 22,046 downwards.
AATCTCCACTTATGGTACTCAATCCATTTGTATGGGTTATCAGACGGATTAATTTGTGCATCAACAATAGAATATGGCGGTGTTATTTGTAAACTGGCTAAGAAATTAGACCCTGTTTTTGGGAACATTGGTTGATCGATAGAAGACCGTTGTAAAGCAATTCTAAGGTTTAGGTTATTTACTGCTCCGTTATCAAAACCAGGTAAGTTGGTGGGGTCAATAGCATAATTACTTAATTTATAACGAGTAAAGTTAATACCCATTGATAAAGAGAAGTAATCATCTGGCCATTTTAACTGTTTGGCAATACTTGCTGTAACACCAGTTGTAGATATATATCTTGTATCTGCTACACTTGGATTATACATTCCTGTAACCGGATCGTAGGTTTGGCCATATTTAGTATTAAATACGCTAACGGTTAACGCGTTTCTTTTTTTACCACCTAACCATGGCTCAGTAAACGAGAAGTTATAAGAACGGAATGCTTTACCATTACTTTGAACACGTAGACTTAATTTTTGGCCATCGCCCATTGGCAATGGATCCCAAGCTCCTTTTTTAAATAAGTTTTTAGCAGAAAAGTTGTTAAAAGAAATACCTAATGTTCCGGTTAAACCAATTACACCACCCCAACCAGCACTTAACTCCAATTGGTCACTCGATTTTTCTTCTACATTATAGTTTATATCAACTGTACCATCTTCTTGATTAGGAACAGGGTTCGGTGTAATTTTTTCTTGATTGAAATAATTTAACTGTGCCAATTCACGTACAGAACGAATCAATAATTGGCGACTGAATTTTTCACCTGGAATTGTTCTAATTTCTCTTCTGATAACGTATTCTTTGGTACGGTCGTTGCCAGTAATTCTTACATTTTTAATAGTAGCTTGTGGGCCTTCTATCAGTCTAATTTCAAAATCAATGGTATCGTTGTACACTGCGGTTTCTATGGGCTCTGTTCTAAAAAACAGGTAACCATCATCTTGGTATAAACCACTAATATCACCACCGTCTGGGGATGAGGTTTTTCCTAGTTTTTTATTAAGCGTTTCTTGATTGTAAATGTCGCCTTTTCTTATTCCTAGAATAGTAGTTAAAATGGAATCTGAATATTTGGTATTCCCTCTCCAGGTAATGTTGCCGAAGTAATATTTTCGACCCTCATTCATTTTAATATCTATATTCAAATTACCTCTTCCAATACTGTAAACGGTATCTTTTTCAATTACCGCATCTCTATAACCAAGGGTATTGTAGTATTCTAAAAGACTTTCTTTGTCTTCGTTGTATTTTTTCTGGTCAAATTTTGCTGACGATAGTTTTATTCTTACATATGGATCGAGTACTTTTTTGGTTTTAGTGAAAGTAAGAAACCCTTTTTCTTTCATGTACTCGTCAAACGTATAATGATCTGGAATAACAATTTTTGCAATGTCGGACTGAGGGAAGAGCGTAAGACGGGATTTTTCTTTCGAGCCCTTCAGTTGTTTTTTGAGTTTTGCAGCTTCAACCGAGTTGTTACCAAAATTGATGTTGTTGATTTTAATTTTGGGGCCTTTGTCTATATTGAATTCTAGTGATAGTGTATTGTTTCGAGCAGAATCTTTATGTTCGGCCACTTTAACGATTGTTTCTCTGTATCCTTTTTCTGCATAGAATTTTTTAATTACTTCTGATGCAGTGATTTTCATGTTTTCGGTAACTACTCTATTGGGTACCAGTCCGGTTTTTCCGCGGATGTCATCTGCTTGTCCTTTTGGTATTCCTTTGAAGTAAAAATTAGACAAACGGGGTCTTTCTTGAACCGTAACTTCAATTTCGATCTCTTTCCCTTTTACTTTGGTGATATAAATGGCTACATCACTAAAATAGTTTTGTGCCCAAAGTTTGGTAATTGCTTTAGAAAATTGGTCGCCACCGGGAATAGTTACTTCATCACCAATATTTAAATTGGCAATAGAAATAAGCAAGTTTTCGTCAAAAAAATTGTTACCGGTAACTACAATAGCAGCTATCTTATACTTTTTTGGTGTTTTTTGATTAAATAAATTAATCAAATCGGCCTCAATAGAGGTGATGGAAGTATCAGTAATGTTCTGGGCAATGGCTGATTGTATAAATAACAAAGCAACTAAAGCTAATAATGGTAATTTAATCAATTTCTGCATCCCGTTTCTTGTTTGGTCTTTTGCCGGTTTTATAGCTCCGTGCGTGCTGCAATTAATTTTGTTTTTTTTAACGGGGCAATTTAACCCGAATTATTAAAACTGTTTGTTAAATCGCCTAAGTTTAAAAAAATTATGTTTATTTATTCAATTTATTGGTTGTTTGCTTGTATTTGTTTGCTTGTTTTTCCAAATCTTCGTTCCCTCGATTGATAATCGATAATAGCTTCATACAAATTATTTTTACGGAATTCGGGCCAGCGTGTATTGGTAAAGTACAACTCGGCATATGCCAATTGGTACAATAAAAAGTTGCTGATTCTGTGTTCTCCACTGGTTCTAATCATTAATTCCGGATCAGGAAATTCGCTGGTATTGAGGTGATTTTGCAATGTTTGGGCATCTATATCCTGGGGATTGATGGTACCTGCCTGAACAGCTAATCCAATATTTTTAACCGCATTTACCAATTCCCATCTACTGCTGTAACTCAATGCCATTATAAGGTTGAGGCCTGTATTCTGACTGGTTTTATCCATTGCTTCTTGCATGCCATTACGAGCAAATTCCGGAAGCATTTGCATATCTCCAATCATACGCAAACGAATATTGTTTTTATTCAATATAGGAACTTCTTTATTGATGGTATCAGCCAAGAGAATCATCAAACCATCTACTTCTTGCTGCGGGCGGTCCCAGTTTTCGGTACTAAAAGCATAAAGAGTTAGGTATTGAATGCCAATTTCTGCAGAAGCCTCAACGATGTCTCTTACGCTTTCTACCCCATGGAAATGGCCAAATAAGCGATCTTCCCCTTTTTCTTGAGCCCATCGCCCATTACCATCCATAATAATAGCAATATGAGCGGGCAATCGCTCTTTATCTATTTTAGTAAAAATGGTAGATTCTTGAACCATGGGGGTAATTTAGGTTGCAAAATTAACAAAATCGGCTGTTAATATGGATTTAAATACGATAAAAGGCTCCACTTTTACTACTATTTAGGGCAAACATAGGTTTGAATATTAAAAGTGAGTCCCAGTTTGAAGGTAGCGAAAGCATCTTTTTTGGTAGGATCGCCCCTTAAACGGCCTTTAACGCCAATTGGTGTGCCTAATTCATAGCTTCTATCTTGCAATAAATAACCTGTAGAATTATGATCGGGAAATGCATCGGGTGCATAATAACCGCTTACATCATCTAAATAATCGGTGGTAGTAAAGCGGTACATTACTTCTGCAAATACATTGGTTTGTTGATTAATTGCATATTTAACTCCTACAGTAAGTGGTAAACTAAAGGCAGTATATGAATATTTAATTCTGCCTGGGTATATAGCACTACCCTGCCCCTCGGTTCCCACTGGTCTTAAAAAAATTTGTTGACCATTTAAATAAGTATATGGGTTATAATAGAAAGCCGATAAACCTACTCCTACATAAGGAGTAAAGTTAAAACCCTCGAAACCGGGTTGAAATCGATAAAAATTTAAGTCGAGAGATAAACCTGCTTCGAATATATTGGTATTAAAACTAAGGTTTCGCGCTTTTTGAAATTGGTTGCTGCTATAAATATCGGAATAGCCCAGAAAACTGTATTCGCCATAGGCACGAAGACTTACATAATTGGAAATTTGTTTTCTTATGAAACCACCCATCGCAAAATTGAGGCTTTTTAAACCCGCATTGGTATTGATGTCTCCAAAATAATGACCTGCTCCTGCGCCAATACCAAACTCAGCATTGTGCACAAAACTTTTTAGTAGTTGAGCTTGGGCATTGTTCCAAATAAATAAAATTAATATATATCCAAATTTTTTCATCGTAAATCGGCTAGAAATGAACGAATTTTTATGTAAAATAGTGCCAAAATTTAAACTAATTTGTTAATTTCTTTTGTCGAGCCCCCATGTTAACTTAGATCTTAGGGTAGAAAGGAAGGTGTTTTCATTTAAACGAACCAAATTTACGCTGAAATTTTCCTTTCTAATAGCCACTTGTACTGTTTTGGGTACAATTTCTTTGCGGGCATCCATTGTACAGATAATTTGATCTGTTCTACCCTCTATTTCAAATGAAACCACATTGTTATCGGGTATTACAATAGAACGTACATTTAAATTATGAGGCGCTACTGGAGTAATTACCAGGCTTGATGATTCGGGAAAAACAATAGGGCCGTTACAACTTAAATTATAACCAGTTGATCCTGTGGGTGTTGCAACAATTAATCCATCTGCCCAATAGGTATTTAAAAATTCTCCATTCATATAAGTATGAATTTTAATCATGGGAGAAGTGTCTCTCTTGTGAATGGTAAATTCATTGAGCGCATAAGGAGCATTGGTAAACATAGGAATGTTGGCATCTAAGTGAATGAGGGTACGTTTGTCGATAAGAAAAGTGTGGTTTACCAAGGCATCTACTGCAAAACTTAACTCATCGCGACTAATGCTTGCCAGAAAACCCAACCGACCAAAATTAATTCCCAATATGGGGATGTTTTTCTGTTGAACCAGGGTAACAGAATCGAGCATAGTACCATCTCCCCCCAAACTAATAAGGCAATCAACCGATTCATCTAATTCTTCGGAGTTACTAAATACTTCTAATTTTTCGGTGAGGCGTTGCGGTATATGTAATTGTTCTTTCAATGAATGAAAAAGTAAAATATGCGTATCATATTTTCGCAATTCTTCCAATAATATTAACAATGGATTTTCTTGTGCTATATCTAAACCACGACTATAGATTGCTACTTTCATGTGTTTAAAGTTATTGTTTTTTATACTTTAGAATTTCACTTTTCACATGGCACCTTCCTACATATTCAGATAGGACATTAAATGTTCGTAATTTTCCTTTAATTCATTGGCATATTCTTCTTCACCAAAATAATAGCGAACAATATAATCATATCGTTGAAAAGTGGCTACTATATCCGACACTTCAACCCGGTTGATTTTAATGGTTATGATAATGAGCCCGGTTGGTGATTCTGAGTAGGTATTAAGTTGTGTAATTTGTGCGTTGTTGGTTTCTACCAAACGACTTAACTCGCCTATCGAGTAATTGTTTTTAGTGGTTTCTAATACTATTATGGCGCCTTTTTCTTCAACCCCTAAAAACAATGATATGCCACTCAATAAATCTTTGGTTAATAAAACACCCATTAATTCGGAATGTTCATTTATAACCGGCAACAACGACAAGTGGTGTTTTACAATGGTTTTCAATGGCGTTAAAAAATGTTCGTCATTTTTAGCCATCAATGGTTGAATTTGATATAATTCGGTTAATGCGCTGTTTTCATCTTCATTTAATAACTCGTCTTTACCTACTACACCAACATATTTATTATTATTAATTACGGGTAAATGAAGTACATCGTAATCATCCATTAATTGCATGGCAAACATCACATTATCTGTTATGTTTAATGCTGGGAAACTTGTATTGATTAATTGTGATACAAGCATAAATTAGATCTAATTATTAGCAACCTGCTTTTCTAAAAATGCGTCTAAAATTTCATTGAATTCAGTGGGGACTTCCATCATTGGGGCGTGACCACATTTGTCTATAAAATGTAATTCGCTATTAGGGATGAGTTTATGAAATTCTTTTCCCACAAAAGGCGGAGTAACATTGTCATTATTGCCCCAAATTAACAGAGTAGGCTGTTTAATTTGGTTTAGCTCATCACCCAAATTGTTTCGAATAGCACTTTTTGCGAGGGCAATTATTTTAATGACTTTTAAGCGATTATTGGTAATTTCAAATACTTCATCCACTAATTCTTTGGTTGCCATTGCAGGGTCGTAGAAAGTATATGCTGTTTTATTTCTGATGTATTCGTAATCACCTCTTTTAGGGTAGCTATCTCCCATGCCATTTTCAAATAAACCGCTGCTACCGGTAAGTATCAGTGACTTAATGTTTTCGGGATGTTTTAATACATGTACTAATGCTACATGTCCACCCAAAGAGTTTCCTAGAAGGTGAATGTTTTGGTACCCTCTTAGTTCAATAAATTTTTGAACATGTTTTTCAAGACCGCCGACAGAAGTATGGAATATGTCTAAATCGAATAATGGTAAAATAGGTACAACTACTTTAAATTTTTTACTAAAGTGGCTTACTAAATGCTCAAAATTGCTCATTGCGCCAAATAAACCATGCAGTAAAAGTAAGGTTTCGCCCTCACCCTCTTCCAGAAACGTAAATTTGTCGATCTCTTTAATTTCGTAAGTCATTCTAATTAATTGCAATTGGTGCTAAAGTAACGAAATTACCCCAAATTAGGGCAGTTCGCTTCAACTGATTATTACTTATGTGTCAATTTATTGCTCAAACCGTCGAAGAATTGGTTTAAATCGTCAAACATTCCTTTGAATATAGGTATTATTTTGCCAATTAATTGCAAGGCTTCGGGGCCCCAAAATTGTATAATGGGAAATCCTTTAGAAGATTGGATGGTGGTTGGTTGTAGAATATGCAATTTTGCCATATAAAACACTATTACACTGAATACACTAAAATAAAGGAAGGTAAACAGCAATACCCCGCCGAGTTTATTGACCCATCCGAGCATAGAAAATTGCAGTGCTGTTTCAACCAATTTTGCACCAATTTTTACTGCGAAGGAGGTGGCTACCATGATGCAGATAAAAGCTAAAAATGGAAGCCATTTTGCAGCTACTTGGATGGTTCCAGACAACCAAGTAGCAACAAGAGCACTCATTTTTACTGCTGCAGCAAGGCCAATAATTACCGCAAAAAAGGAGAAAGCTGCCACTACTAACCCTTTTTTCATTCCTTTGAACAAAGCAAGTGTTAGTAGTGCCAGCAAGCATATATCTATAAACATGTAATTAGTTATTGGTTCAATAACGCTTTAACAGCATCGGCAATTGCCTTGCCTTCTGCTTTTCCGGCTAATTTTTTATTGACTTCGCCCATTACCTTTCCCATGTCTTTAGGGGAAGAAGCACCTACAGCAACAATTATAGCAGCAATTTCTTTGTGCAGTTCTTCTTCAGACATTTGTGCCGGTAAAAACTTTTCAATAACCGCTATTTCCTCTATTTCTTTTTGCGCTAAATCGGCTCTGTTTTGTTGCTGGAAAATTTCTAAAGCATCTTTTCTTTGTTTAACCAGTTTTTGAAGAAGTTTTAACTCAGTTTCTTCTGTAAGTGTACCATTGGCACCTGGTTCGGTTTTCGCTTTAATTATTTCGGCTTTAATGGCTCTTACGCCTCTTAACAAGCCCTCATCTTTGGCTTTCATAGCCTCTTTCATTAAAGACATTACTTTTTCTTCTAAACTCATATTGATTTTATTTAGCTTCTTTTAATTGTGATTCACGAAATTTTTTATAAAAGTTTTTGGCAAACTCTTTCATATCATTGGTCATTTCTATATTTTGGGTTGCTCGGTGATAGGTATCGGCCATACCCATTAGTGTTTGATAATAAAAATCGGCCATTTCATCTACCATCATTTCCTTGGTCCATAAATCAATTCTCAACGCAGTTTTATCTGTTCCATCCCAAAAAGCCAGCATCATTGCCTTTGCCTTTTGCTGCATATCGGCGGTGCTATCGCTGGCCGACCAGCTGATGGACTGTGGCACTTTTTGCTCGTCTAAACTTATGTTCACTGAAATAGTAGATTCCTTCATTGTTACAAGTTGATAATGATTAATAGCCTGCAAAGCTAATACGAAAGATTTACTGTTTTGGTAATTTCCTCCCAAAAAGCTTTTGCCGATTTATTCCAACTAAATGTTGCTGCTTTTTCGATACCCCTAATTACATAGGTTTGCCGATATTTTTCATCTTTATACAATAACTGTAAATATTCTGCAATTGTTGTAGGGTTGTTGATATCGGCATAAATAACTGCATTTTCAGCACCAGAATTGTCAGCATCATCAGCAATGATTACAGGAGTTCCTACTTGCATAGATTCGATACTATTTAAAGCAAGTCCATCATGATCTTTTAGCACAATAACTGCATATGCCGAGGCTATAAGGCATGAATTGTATATAGATGTATTTTTTAATACAACTACATCATTTCTATATTTATAGGACTGTAGTTTTTGTATAAATACAGATTCACTACCGGGAAGCGTTCCGGAAATAATCAATTTCATATTACTCTTATGCCATTTTTTAAACTGTGAAAATGCTTTTAGTACTTGTATGATATCGTTGTAAGTGGTTTGATGCACATATAAAAGAAAATATTCGCAACCTTGGGAGTATTGTTCTTTACATTGTTCTTTCTGTTCCCATTGCATGGGTTTATCTAGTGTATAAGCCGCACCAGGTATATATTGTAGGCGTTGCTGTGTAAATGTATATTTAATTGGTAACTCATTAAATACATTGAATGATCCGGTAATAATTTTGCTGGCTTTTTTAAGTGAAAAGGGTGTAAAAAAACGAAGAATCCATTGTTGAAGCCAGTTGAATTGCTTTGCAAATTGAGGGAGATTGTTGTTATTGATTACCAACATTTGAGGCAATTGAGTAAATAAACTACAAAATCCATTCGCTTGAATAATTAGATTAGGATTGTATTTTTTAACAATAGCAGGGAAGCTAATTTGTTGAAATAAATTAATTGGAAAAGAGGTCTTAGCGCTAAGTTTTATTGAATGAAATTGTACATTGTTTGCATACTCAATTGGGTAATTATAGCCCTTGTTTACTAATACAATAAATTGATGTTCGGGTTGAGCAAGTGCAATTTGTTGAATGATTAGGGCTGCATAATAATTTTGCGCTTGGAATTGATTGTTGCCCCAATAAGTAGCGTTTACTGCAATAACCATACATCAAAGGTAGTTGGTTGCTTTTACATATCATGCAAATCGGTAACACCGCCCGAAACAGTAAATTTCATTGCATCGGCAGCCGAAATATTGTTCAATGGTTTTATGCGGTCTTTTGCTACAAAATAGGTGATACCCGAAATAGCATAAGAATGAGGTACATAAACGGTAACATGGTCCGTTAAATCAAACTCTTTGCAGCTTTGCTGTGTTATAAAACCCAAACGCCATACATCGGCTGCATCTACATTTACTAAAACGGGTTTATCGAATTTCTTTTTATTACCGGCAAACGCCTCTAAAAAATCCTTAACAGAAGAGTAAATAAATTTAATACCAGGTGTTTTTTCTAATAGATTGTCTATAAATTTCACCAGCCTATTAATGGCAAAAATAGAGGAGAACCATCCTACTATTAGTACCAAAGCTATTACTACCATAAAACCCAATCCTGGAATTTTAATGAGTTTTTGTTCGGCATTTTCTTGAATAAGGGATGGCGCAACTACATTTAAAATATTGGGCAAAATACCATCAACCAATTGAAATAAACTTACTACTACCCAAATAGTAATGCCAATTGGCGCTAACACAATTAAACCTTGCAAAAAATATTGCAGCAGGCGTTTTAACAATTTACGAAAAGTCATAGGTAGTTGGCAAAGGTTTGAGTATGCAAGATGCCATTATTTTTTGAAAGAACGCATTTAATGAATGATTAAATGAATTATGATGGGATAAAAAGGCTTGATTAAGATTTTGTTAAATTAGGTTTTAATCTATTGGAAACTTTTGTAACAAAAATAGTTTCCGTAGTTTTGCGCCGCCAATTCGTTTTTAATCATGGAACAAAGAATTACAGAAAAAACCCGAGAGCTTTTTTTTAGGTATGGGCTAAAGGGAGTAACGATGGATGATATTGCCTCTAGTTTAGGGGTTAGCAAAAAAACGATTTATCAATATTACAGCGATAAAGACAGTTTAGTAGATGCTGTAGTGCAAGCAGAAATTGATCGGGGTGAGATGGATTGTAAATATTTTTTTGCTAACAGTGAGAATGCCATTCACGAAATATTTATGGCAATGGACGGAATGCAGGAAATGTTATCGTCTATGAACCCTTTTGTGCTGCATGATATGCAGAAATACCATCCCCGAGCATTTAAGAAATTTGATGAGCACAAGAATCAGTTTATGCATAAAGTAATTATGCAGAATATTGAACGAGGTAAAGATGAAGAATTGTATAGAACTGAAATTAATGCCGATATAATGGCAAAACTTAGGTTAGGGAGTATTTTTTTAGCGTTTAATACCGATTTATTTCCACCAACAAAATATTCGGTATTACAAGTTTCTATGGAAATAATGAACAATTTTATCTATGGAATTTGTACACCCAAAGGATTGAAACAACTTTTAAAATATACAACACAAAGTAAAAACACCAATAAAATATGAGCATGAAATTACAACTAACAGCAATGCTCGGTTTGGTATTCTTTTTTAACACCATTCAAGCACAAAAAAAGAGCGGTCTACATTTGTTCAGTATTGAGCAAACTTTAGAATTTGCTAAAAAGAACAATGTGCAGGTAAAGAATGCCTTACTGAATATTCAATCTCAAATTCAAACGAATCGTGAAATAACGGCATCCGCTTTACCAACAATTGCCGGAGCTGTTGGTACGCAACATTTTCCGAATGTAGCAGTACAAACGCTACCTAACTTTATATCTCCTGCAACCTATCAGGTATTGATAAATGAAGGAGTAAAAGATGGCAACGGTAATACAATTAAAATGCCTAGTGAAATAGGATACATTCAAGCACAATTTGGAACTAAATACAATGCCAGCGCAGGTGTTTCATTACAACAGATTTTATTTGATGGTCAAGTATTTGTAGGATTACAAGCACGTAAAGCATCCATTGATTTTCAAACGAGTGCTGCGGCAGTTACCGAAGAAGCCATAAAAAGTAATGTATACAAAGTATACTATCAACTATTGGCTGGCAAAACCATGATTTCTTTAATAGATGCAAACATTAGTCGTTTAGAGAAATTAAGTCACGATGTACAAGCATTATACACCAATGGCTTTGCAGAAAAAATTGATATTGATAAGATTGCTGTTCAACTTAACAATTTGAATACCGAAAAAATGAAAGCGCTTAATTCCATTGAATTGGGAAATATGGGATTAAAAACATTAATTGGTATGTCTATTGGTGATACACTGGTATTAACTGATTCGTTGGATTATGCAAAGATTAAAGATGATGTAATTAAGCCAACAAACTTTAATTATACCGACAGAAAAGAATTTCAATATTTAAGTTATGCCAAGCAATTAAATGAATACAATATAAAGCGTTATCAATTGAGTTACTTGCCAACTATTGTAATGGGTGCATCTTACAACAAAATAGCGCAAAGGAATGATTTTAGCTTTTTTGGAAAAGGCGATTGGTTTACATCATCATCAATTGGAGTTAACATATCTGTTCCAATATTTAGCGGTTTTGCAAAAGATGCAAGAATAAAACGTGCTAAAATAGATTTACAAACAACCAATAATCAATTAGAAAACTTAAAGATTACCATTGACAATTCTATCGAACAATCTATTGTAAAATACAAAACAGCCACCACTACTTTAGCTTTTCAAAAAAGTAATATGGAGTTAGCTGAAAAAGTGTATCAACAAACAAAAAAGAAATACGAAATAGGAACAGGCTCGAACACTGAAATTAATGCAGCTGATGTAGATTTAAAGGCAGCGCAAACCAATTATCTTGGTGCATTATTTGATGCCATTTTAGCTAAAATTGATTATTTAACTGCAACAGGAAAATTATAAAATATACTTACTATGTTAACAATAAAAAAAATATTTACGATTATCATTAGCACAGCTTTACTTATAAGTTGTGGAGAGAAAAATAACAATGAGTTGGCTACTAAAAAAGCAGAGTTGGCTAAACTAACTGCAGAGCACAATAGTATTGCAGATAAGATGGCAAAGTTACAATTAGAGATTGCCAAATTAGATAGCTCAGGAGCAGATCTTAGTACTGCTAAATTAGTCGGCATTACCCCTGTTGCAGTTCAATCTTTTGCGCATTATATTGATTTACAAGGTAGCATTACATCAGATAACGTATCGTATGTGTCTCCTAGATTAGGGCCTGGTCAGGTTGTTGCCCTTTATGTAAAGAAAGGAGATGTGGTTAAAAAAGGACAATCATTATTAAAATTAGATGATGCAATTATTAAGCAATCATATTCTGCTGCAAAGAAAAATATTGAGACTTTAAAATCTCAATTAAATTTTGCAAAAGACATTTACCAACGTCAGGGTAACTTATGGAAAGAAGGTATTGGTACTGAAGTTCAATATATTTCTGCTAAAAACAATGTTCAATCATTAGAAAAACAGTTGGCAGCTAGTGAAGAGCAAGTAAAAGTAGTAGAAGAACAAGTAAAAGCCACCACAATAGTTGCAGATGTAAATGGTGTAGTAGATGATTTAAATGTACGCGTTGGTGAAATTTTTGCTGGCTTAGCCGGAGTTACACCTCAAATTAAATTAGTAAGTTCTTCTGCTTTAAAAGTAATTACCCAAGTACCAGAATCTTACAGTGGTAAAATAAGAGCGGGCTCTAAAGTGTTGATTAATTTACCCGACATTAATAAAAACATCAGTGGTTCGGTTGCTACAACCAGCAGAACCATTAACCCCAACAACAGAAGTTTTGATGCGGAAGTAAAAATTGCTTATGATGCGGCTATTCGTCCAAACCAATTAGCCCAACTAAAGTTTCAAGACTATGAAGCTTTAAATGCGGTGGTGATATCTGTTAATACAGTTCAATCGGATGAAAAGGGTAAATATGTTTTTGTAGCAGCACAAGAGGGGAATAAATTAGTAGCTCGCAAAAAAATGATTACGGTTGGTGAATTATATGGTCAATTAATTGAAGTAAAATCGGGTTTATTGAAAGATGAACAACTCATTACTGAAGGTTATCAAAATATTTATGATGGTCAGTTATTGACTGTATTAAAGAAATAAAATTTGCAGGTAAGGGTGAAACTATTTTCACCTTTTAAAATAAAGTATATGAATTTCATAGAAGGAATAGCCAAAAAATTTAAACAATTTAAACCCACTAGTTGGGCGGTTGACAATAAAACGGCTGTGTACATAATTACAATTCTTATTTCATTATATGGATTGAATAAGTTTACTACACTACCCCGAGAACAGTACCCCGACATTGTGGTACCTACCATTTCTATTACTACTGTGTATTTTGGCAATTCGCCAAAAGACATTGAGAACCTGGTAACGAGGCCTATTGAAAAACAGTTGAAATCTATCAGTGGAGCAAAAGTGAACAAAATTCAATCTACCTCACAACAAGATTTTAGTTTGATTGTGGTTGAATTTGATACTGATTTAAAAACTGAGATTGCCAAACAAAAAGTAAAAGATGCAGTTGATAAGGCACAAAGCGATTTGCCCAATGATTTAACTACTCAGCCCAATGTGCAAGAATTTGCTTTTAGTGAAATGCCTATTATGTTTGTTAACATAAGTGGAAATTATGACGGCGTTAAATTAAAGCAGATTGCAGACAAAATGCAAGATCGCTTTGAAGAGATGAAAGAAGTAAGCAGAGCTGAAATTGTTGGTGCTCCAGAAAGAGAGATACAAATTAATGTAGATCCTACTAAAATGGAAGCTGCAAAACTTACTTTCAGAGATATTGAGAATGCGGTGAGTTATGAAAATAGAGATATTAGTGCCGGCTTAGTAGAAGTAGGTGCAATGAAGAGAAATATTAAAGTAAAAGGTCAGTTTACCAGTGTATTTGATTTGCAGAACATCATCATTAAAAATATATCTGGTGCGCCAATTTATTTGAAAGATGTAGCAGAATTGGTAGATACAGTTAAAGAAACAGAAAATTTTGCTCGTTTAGGGGGAATGAATGTTATTACACTTAATATAGTAAAGCGTTCGGGGGAAAATTTAATTAATACAGCAGATGGTATTAAAAAGATTGTAGAGGAAATGCAAACCAATCAGGAATTACCTAAAGATTTAAAAGTGGTAATTACTGGCGATCAAAGTAAACAAACAAAAACATCTTTTAATGAATTGGTTAACACCATTATTATTGGATTTATTTTAGTGTTATTGATATTGATGTTTTTTATGGGAGTAACCAATGCGTTTTTTGTTGCATTGAGTGTGCCGCTTTCGGTATTTGTGGCTTTTATGTTTTTACCATTGGCCGACTTTATTGTAGGTGGTAATGTTACATTGAATTTTATTGTGCTTTTTGCATTATTATTTGGTTTAGGTATTATTGTAGATGATGCAATTGTAGTTATTGAAAATACGCATCGGATTTTTAACAATGGTAAAGTAAAAATAGAACGATCAGCAAAAGAAGCAGCTGGAGAAGTTTTTATACCAGTACTTGCGGGTACAGCAACTACATTGGCTCCATTTTTTCCGTTGTTAATGTGGAAGGGTATTATTGGTAAATTTATGATTTATTTACCGGTAATGTTGATCTTAACATTAAGTGCATCACTAATTGTTGCATTTATTATTAATCCGGTTTTTGCGGTTAGCTTTATGAAACCCGAAGGAAGAGGAAATGAAGAACCCAAAAACGCATGTTTCAAAAAGTGGTGGTTTTGGGCATTTGCAGGGTTTGGTGTGCTGTTTAATTTATTTGGCTGGCATGGGTTTGGTAACTTATTAATATTTATAGACTTAGTAATTGTTCTAGAGCGGTATGTATTACGAAATATTATTCATTTTTTCCAAGAACAATTATTACCTGGATTCATGAATAAATATGAAAAGTTGCTGCAATGGATTTTAGTAGGCATAAGACCGGCCAAGTTAATGGTAGGCTTGTTTTTATTGTTTCCAATTTCATTAATACTTTTAATTGCGCGGAATAACCCCAAACCCTTTTTCCCAAGTGGAGATCCGAATTTTATATACGTGTATTTAAAAATGCCCATAGGTACTAAAGCTGCAGCTACCGATTCGGTTGTGCGCATTTTAGAAAATAGGGTGTATAAAATTCTGGGGGCTGAAAATAAAGCAGGTGTAGAAGGTAGTATTGTAGAAAGTGTAATATCGAATGTTGCCTTGAGCGCCAATAACCCAAGAGACAACAACAGAAGTGTACAATCTAATTTAGGCAGAATTCAAATATCATTTGTTGAATATGAAAAACGCCATGGCAAGAGCAGTGCACCTTTTTTAGATTCTATTAAAAATGCAATGACTGGTATAGCAGGTGCTTCAATAGAAGTAGGAAAAGAAAGTGGTGGCCCTCCTACCGATCCTCCGGTAAATATTGAAATTGCTGGAGATAATTTTGAGTCGATCGCTAAAGTTGCGTATGACTTACAAAATCATTTAGATACCAATAGGGTAAAAGGTGTTGAGAATTTAATTTTAGATATAGACTTAACAAATCCTGAAATTAGTATCAACATTAACCGAGAACGTGCATTGGCTGAAGGATTAAGTACAGCACAAATTGGTATGGAATTAAGAACTGCGGTATTTGGTAAAGAAGTAAGCAAGCTAAAAGAGGGTGAAGACGATTATAAAATACAGTTGCGGTACAAAGATTTAAAAAGAAATAATATTGGCGACCTCATGAATATGCGGATTGTATATAGAGACTTTACAACAGGCGCTATAAAACAAATACCGGTAAACAGTGTTGCCACTGTAGATTATACCAATACAACAGGTGTAGTGAAACGCAAGAATTTAAAGAGAACCATTCAAATACAATCGGCTGTATTAGATCCTTCATTAACGCCTATTATTAATGCAGAGTTGGCCAAAAAAATAGCCGATTTTAAAGCAAAAACCCAAATACCGGCAGATGTAACCATTAAACAAACCGGTGAGAGTGAGCAACAAAAAGAAACAATGTCGTTCTTAGGAATGGCAATGATGGCAGCTTTGTTAATAATCTTTTTAATATTGGTATTACAGTTTAATAGTTTAAGCAAGCCATTTATTGTATTAACTGAAATATTCTTTTCTATTATTGGGGTATTTTTAGGTTATGCAATTACCGGGATGTCGATGGCTACAATTATGGTGGGTGTAGGTGTAATTGGCTTAGCAGGTATAGTAATTAAAAATGGTATTTTATTGATTGAGTTTACGGAAGAATTAAGACATAGAGGATATAAAACCCGCGCAGCAGCCATTGAAGCAGGTAAAATTAGAATTATCCCAGTTTTACTTACTGCTTTAGCAACTATATTGGGTTTATTACCATTGGCAATAGGATTTAATATAGATTTCCAATCGATGTTTCAACACCTCGATCCAAAAATATTCATTGGTGGCGATAGTGTAGTTTTTTGGGGACCACTTAGTTGGACAATCATTTTTGGATTGATTTTCTCTTTCTTCTTAACCTTAATTATGGTTCCAAGTATGTACTTAATTTCTGAAAGACTAAGAAGACCCATGAATCAATTTTATGGAACAAAGTTTGTTGCTTTACTAGGATTTTTAGGACCATTCTTCTTTATTCTAGTAGGAATAATGTATGGTGTGCGACGTTTACAAGGAAAGAAAATTTGGTTGGGAGCTATAAAACAATCATCTAAAAAATAAAATAAGTTATGATTCAAAATCACGAGATTGATTATCGCATAGTAGGTGAGGAAATGCAGTATGTAGAAATAGAGTTAGACTATAACGAAACTGCTATTGCAGAACCGGGTTCTTTTATGATGATGAACGATGGCATTGTGATGGAAACCATGTTTGGTGATGGCAGTAAACAACAAAACGATAGTTTATTGGGTAAATTATTGAATGCAGGTAAGCGGGTATTGGTTGGTGAAAGTTTGTTTATGACGGCTTTCACCAACATTAACCAAGGAAAACGGAGGGTTAGTTTTGCCTCTCCTTATCCTGGTAAGATTATTCCGTTAGATTTGTCTCAATTGGCTAATAATGTAGTTTGCCAAAAAGATGCTTTCTTATGCGCAGCTAAAGGCGTAAGCATAGGAATTGAGTTTCAACGAAAGTTGGGGACAGGGTTGTTTGGCGGTGAAGGTTTTATTATGGAAAGATTACAGGGAGATGGCATGGCTTTTTTGCATGCTGGTGGTCATGTATTTAAGCAACAGTTGAGTGCAGGTGAATTGCTTAAAATTGATACTGGATGTATTGTTGGGTTTACAGCCGATGTGCAGTATGATATACAATTTGTAGGTGGGATTAAAAATACACTATTTGGAGGAGAAGGTTTGTTTTTTGCTACTTTAACAGGGCCGGGAACAGTTTGGATACAAACATTACCTATTAGCCGATTAGCCGGGCGAATATTACAATATTCTACCACAGTTAGAAAAGAAGAGGGCAGTATTTTAGGCGGTATCGGTAATTTATTAGATGGAGATGGAAAATGGTAATTAGTTACAGTTCAATAATTCCATGGCGGATGGCATAAATAACCGCCCCTATGGAATTTTTTGAATTGGTTTTCTCGTTGAGTGTTTCCCGATAAGTTTCTATTGTACGAACACTGACTTCCATTTTTTCCGCCATTTCTTTATTAGAAAGTTGTTGAGATAACATTTTAAGTACCTCTATCTCTCTATTAGAAAATCGCACCAATTTTGTTTGTTGGTGTGGATGAAAACGGTTTGATGCTATTAGCTTGGCAAGTTTCAGTGCAGTACTATCACAATAATAATTATCGCCTTTAAAAACAGTGGTTACCGCCCGCCACATTTCATGTTTGTCGGTATTTTTAAGTAAATACCCATTTGCCCCAGCTTCTAACATGTCTATTAACAGATAATCATCGTTAAACATAGAGAGTGCAATTACTTTAATATGCGGGTTTGTTTTGCGTAATTCCTTACAGGCTTCAATACCATTCATTACAGGCATTTTAATGTCTACAAATGCAACATCAGGATATTCAACATTGCACAATTGTAATAACTCTTTTCCATTTTCCGCCTCACCAACTAATTCTAAGTCTGTTTGGTTTTTAAACAACAATTTAAAGCCCTCTCTAAAAATGGCATGATCATCTGCAATTACAACTCGTATAGACTTAAAGTATTGATTCATTTAATCGGTATTTCAAAAGTTAATATAGTTCCTACACCTGCTTCTGCCTCTATAATAAAATGACCAGACATCATTTCTGTTCTATATTTCATACTATTAATTCCACGTCCAAATGAATGACTGTTCATTGTTGCATTTACTAGTCCGATGCCATTGTCTTCACATGTTAGTGTTAATAGATTGTTACTCAACTTAAACACAATGAGCAGTTTGGTAGCCTTGGCATGCTTGATGCAATTGTTAATTACCTCATGAAGAATTCTATATATCTGTATACTCTGGTCTTCACCAATATTAATTGATGGCGGATGTTCTACATCTATTTTTAAACTGTGCAATGGTTCTATTTGACTAATAAAGTAGCTTATAGCAGCAATTGCACCTTTATGAAGTAAAACAGTGGGAATTAGATTATTAGAAATTTCACGCAGTTTGCCAATTACTTCATCTAGTTGTTTACTGGCAGTCGGTAATTCGTTGTTATTGCTGCGTTCTGAGGGAATTTCATTTTCAATTCTAAATTTAATGACAGATAAAAGAGGGCCTAATTCATCGTGCAAATCGGCTGCAATTCTTGCACGTTCTTTTTCCATTGCAGCAATTTCTGCAAACGCATTTATTTGTTGTAGTTTTAAATTTTTTACATGTTGTCTGATGATCAATATAGAAAAATACGAGAGTATAATACCTGTTAATAATACGGTAATAATAACAGCCACATATATTTCAAATTGATTAATATTCATATAAAAGCAAATTGATTACGCTAACCCTATCTTCAGTTTGTTAAGATCATTAAATGATAAGTGTCATTTACTTTATAAAGTAAATGTTGATTTTTGTGGGATGAGTTTTATTGCAATAGCGTATAATATATTTATTGGTATAAACAGGTATAGTATTTTATCATAAATATGATTCATAAACACATTATTGGTATATGATCCAAGCGCAAAAATAATTTCGAGTATAATTTTTATTGTATACAATATAATAAAAGCAATACAAATTAGGAATACACCGTTTTTAATTAATTTTGTAGGAGTAGAATTGATTATTAAATTGATGGTATGAATACTTAACAAAACAATTATAAAATTAAATATAATTCTATAATAAGAACTATAGTGCCATAAATTGGTAAAATATAAAAACTCCCAACACCATACAGCTATAAATAATGCCAATAAAAAATAGAACATTTTTTTATGTTGCTTAAAA
Source organism: Sphingobacteriia bacterium (assembly GCA_947452295.1). Classification (GTDB taxonomy): domain Bacteria; phylum Bacteroidota; class Bacteroidia; order Chitinophagales; family Chitinophagaceae; genus Sediminibacterium. The sequence goes on along the minus strand of CANGCK010000035.1, from coordinate 2,645 downwards.
AGTGACCAATTATTAAATTGTAATAGTAGAAATATACCTGCCAATAGTACGTATATATTGGTTACTACAGCATTATTTCTATATATTTGAGCACTTATAGCAGCTAAGATATCTCTTAAAACAGTTAACCAAATAAACCAAATAAATGGATAGTAGGATGGGGGGATTTTTTTCCATTTTGTAATTGCTACAATTGCTGGTAAGATGCTTACAAATGAAATTAATAACTCGATATAATAAATATGCATGTGCTATTAAATAATTTAAGGATTTAATGGGGAATTGGGAGGGCATACAGGAGGGCATCTTTCAGCCTCCTCCCAAAGATAATACGCATCATCTCTAACATTTTCATTTACTGCAGTTGGTAGAATGTCTTCGTTTTTATGATTCACGGCTACTAAAATGGCATGCACTTTTAATTCGCTGTCCATAACCTATGTAATTTTTTTTAATTGGTTTTTTCGATGAGCGTTTCCCGATAAGTTTCAATTGTCATGATCATCTGCAATTACAACTCGTATAGACTTAAAGTATTGATTCATTTATTTTATAAAGTAAATGTTGATTTTTGTGGGATGAATTTTATTGCAATAGCGTATAATATATTTATTGGTATAGTTAGGTAACTTATTTTTTGATAAATAAAACTTATAAATACATTATTGGTATTTAGTCCAAGCTGAAAAATAATTTCGAGTATGGTTTTTATCGTAAATAACATAATAAAAGCAATACAAATTAGGAATATACTGTTTTTAGTTAATTTTGTAGGAGTAGAATTGATTATTAAATTGATGGTATGAATACTTAACAAAACAAGTATAAAACTAAAAATAATTCTATAATAAGAACTATGGTGCCATAAATTGGTAAAATATAAAAACTCCCAACACCATACAGCTATAAATAAGGCCATTAAAATATGGAACATTTTTTTATGTTGCTTAAAAAGTGACCAATTATTAAATTGTAATAATAGAAATATACTCATTAATAATATGTAAATATTGGCGGGTACTGCATTATTTCTATATATATGAGCAGTGATCGTTACTGATATTTCTCTTAAAACAGTTAACCAAATAAACCAAATAAATGGATAGTAGGATGGGGGGATTTTTTTCCATTTTGTAATTGCTACAATTGCAGGTATAGCAGCGCCTACAAATGCATTTAATACTCGTATATAATAAATATGCATATATTTTTTGAATTATATAATCTAAGGATTTAATGGGGAATCAGGAGGGCACTCAGGTGGGCATCTTTTAGCATCCTCCCAAAGATAATACGCATCATCTCTAACATTTTCATTTACTGCAGTTGGTAGAATATCTTCGTTTTTATCATTCACGGCTACTAAAATGGCATGCACTTTTAATTCGCTGTCCATCCCATAATAAATACGCATTTTTTCGCAACCTGTTTTAGCAAGTAATTCTTCAACAGATTTTCTATCGAATGTTTCACTTCTTGCTAAAATATTTTTACCGCGAAATTCTTCCGCTAAAATATTTTCTTGTTCATTTCTGTACAAAGTGGTCATTTCTATACCCTTTTGTAAACTAATTGGATTACTCATGCTTGTTGAATTGTTAATTGAAAATAATTAATCTTTTATTATTCTAACCAATATTGTAAAATTTTATTGTGCCGTTTGGTAAAAATAGATTTAAGCTATTAATAGATGATTTTGCGTGTTGTTCAATTCTTGGATAAATTATTAAAAAATCATGATTGTGTAGCAGATTCTTTACATTTATTTAAGTGGTTTCTAATTGCTGTAATATGTATTTGGGTTTTAAAGGCATGAATATTATTGCCAAAGCATACATTATATTCGTTAGGATTAGAATATTAAATATCAGCCTATAAAAAGAATTTCCCAAAAAATTGTTGATAGGTAATGCATATATAAAAAATATTTCCAATAATATTTTTACGGTATAAAATAAAATGAGTGCAATACAAATTATAAATGTACTATTCATAATTAAAGTAAGTTGATTTGAATTAATTAATAAACTAATTGTACGTAAACTCAAAAGCACAATTATAAATGCAGAAATAATTCTAAAATAGGAACTGAATTTCCAAATTTGGGTAATCAAAAAGAATTCGTAAAACCATATACTTAATAGTATAAGCGTGATAAAATAAACTGACTTCTTTTTATACTTAAAAGTATACCAATTATTAAATTGAAAAAGCAACACGATTGCAGAAATTAACAAATATATATTACTATTTACTGCATTATTTTTGAAAAGATAAGTAGATATATATGACAATGTTTCATTTATTGCACTACAGTATACAAAAACAATAAATAAATGATTTATTTTTTTTACTTTTTTCCATTTTACCAATCCAATTATCGCAGCAATTAAAATGGTACTTGTCATTAATATTGAATTATAATAATTCATTGTATTTCTTTAAAATTTAAGCGTTTAGAGGAGATTCAGGGGGCAATTAGGTAGACAACTTACTGCATCATACCACAGATAACTCATCATCTTTAAGGTTTTCCTGGGTTACAGGTAAAATATTCTCTTGTTCATTTTGTTACAAAGTAATTATTTGTATCCCCTTTTGCAAATTAATTGGACAACGCATCTTTCTTCGATTCTAATTGAGGA
>CANGCK010000034.1 GCA_947452295.1 Sphingobacteriia bacterium | reverse complement strand
ATTTGCGGACAGAATGAAAACAGATCTCTGACAGGCGTCGTAAAAAAGAGGTAACTCCTTGCTCTATGAAAGGGAGCCGTCGTTACCTCTTTTTTACTGAAACAAAATTATTTTTGACACAGTTTATTTTACAGACCCGGACGCTTTGTTTTTTAGAGAGAATAGGTGTATTACTTCATTTCCCAAACTAGTGCTGATGCACCTAATATGGCTGCGTCTGATTCTTTTAAGTGGCTAATTAATATTTTAACCTTGTTTTCAAACACCTGAATTAAATTGGCTTCCATGTGTTCTCTTGTAGGTTTTAAAATAAAATCACCTGCTTTAGTTAATCCGCCAAACAAAATAATTGCTTCTGGGTTAGAAAACATAACAAAGTTAGCCAATGCCATGCCTAATACTTTTCCGGTATATTCAAAAATTTCTTGTGCTAATTCGTCGCCCTCTTTAGCAGCAATATGCACTTCTTTTGAGTCAATATTTTCGGAAGGTATGTTTCTAAGTAAGCTAGGCTTGTTGTTTTTTTCTAAAAATTCTAAAGCGGTAAGTCGCACACCAGTAGCGGATGCATAGCTTTCTAATGAACCTTTTTTACCTGTTCCTGGATGGTAGCGGCCATCAGGTATTGTTATGGTATGCCCTAATTCACCTGCAAATCCATCGTGCCCGTAAATTAATTTACCATTGGCAACAATACCGCTACCTACACCTGTTCCTAGTGTGATCATGATAAAATCGTTCATCCCTTGAGCAGCGCCGTACATCATTTCTCCAATTGCTGCAGCATTTGCATCATTGGTTAACACAACGGGTAACTGAAATTTGGCTTCAACCATTGCACCGAATGGAATAATACCTTTCCAAGGAAGGTTAGCAGCATGCTCAATGGTATTTTTATAATAATTACCATTGGGCGCTCCAATACCAATTCCTTTAATTCTACCCACACCTCCTGCTTGTTCTATAAAAGGAGATAAACATTGATAAAGTTCCTCAATGAACGGTTCAACTGTAAGGTGTTTTTTGGTACTCATTTCGCCGGAAAACAATAAATTTCCTACGCGATCTACAATGCCAAATTTAGTGCCTGTTCCACCAATATCAATTCCGATGGCTAGTGGTTCAAATGCTTTTTTACTGCTTGTTTCCATTTTTTACTACGTCTTCCTTATAATTAAATAATTAGTGTCCACCACTTACTTGCGCATCAAAATCTAAACCTTGCGCTTTTAATACACTTTTTAATTTCATTGCTAGATACACTAAAAAAGCAAAGCATGCTGCTGCTAATAAATAGGAATGATGCATACCTACAGCACTAAGGTCGCCAACTGCACCCTGAAGTGGTGGTATGATGGCTCCTCCCAAAATCATCATGATTAAAAATGCAGACCCTTGGCTGGTATATTTACCTAAGCCACCAACACCTAAAGAGAAGATACAAGGCCACATTACAGAGCAACATAAACCGCCTGCCATAAATGAGTATACAGAAACGATTCCATTGGTAAATACACCAATTAACATGGCAATAGTAGCCAATGAAGCAACAGCTATTAATGTTTTAACTGGCTTTTCTTGTCCGTAGAAAAATGCTACTAAAGCTAATACAATATATGCGGTATAACCTAGTAAATCGGTAATGTCATTTCCATATAAATTGTTTACAAATAGTACAACTGCAAAGGCAACAAATGGAACAATAATAGTAGCAAGGGTTTTCTTTAACCCGGTTAGGTTAAATACACTAACTGCACCTGTCCATCTGCCGATCATTAAACTGCCCCAATAAAGAGAAACATATTTTGAAATTTTGCTTTCATCTAGTCCTAAATCGGTAAGATAACCAGGTGCTTTTAATAATGCCCCAAAGTTATTATCTATAGTAACTTCAACACCAACATAAATGAAGATGCCAATCATACCATAAATCAACTGCGGATATTTCATTGCGCCCCATCCATCATTGTTTTTGATGGCTTGTGTATTCGAATAAAACAATATTCCCACTACAGATGCCAAAGAAAGAAATAACAAAGTTAATTTTGGAACTTCTGTGAATTGGCCAACAACTATTATCAATCCAATTAATAAAGTCATTATTAATAATGAAGAAGCAGCTTTATTTGCTTTTTCAAATTTCTCATCATTTTTACCTTCAGGTAATTTAGAAAGAGCGAAAAATATAGCTACTGCAGCGAATACGCCTGCTACAATTAGATACAAAGTATTGATATTTGTTACTGTAACTTTTGAAGCATCACTGCCTACAGATCCAAACAAAAAGAAACTCACAATAATAGGTCCTAATGTAGTTCCTAATGAATTAATTCCTCCAGCCAAATTGAGCCTGTGTGAACCCGTTGAAGGATCACCCAATGAGATGGCAAAAGGTTGAGCAGCGGTTTGTTGTAGAGAAAAACCAAGTGCCACAATAAAGAATGAGGCAAGAATTGCTGGAAATGAATTGGCATTAGCCGAAGGGATAATTAGTAGCGCCCCTATAACGGAGATGAATAATCCATAAATAATTCCCTTTTTATAACCTATTTTATTGAGTATATCATATCCTATAACATTCGATAAAATGAATAAAATTAATGATCCAATAAAGTACGCACCATAAAATGCAGATCCAATTAATTGCGACTCAAATTGGTTCAGATTAAAATGGGTTTTGCAAAAAGGAATAAATATGCTGTTCGAGGCAGCAATAAATCCCCAGAAAAAAAATACAATGACTAAGGTGGCTAAAGCACCTGTGTTGGTGGGTTGTTTGGTTTGACTCATGACAATCGTTATTGTTTTAGATCCTGTAAAATAATAAGTTTTTGTTTATATAAAAATTTTAATCTCAAAATGGGCTAAAATTTGATAGAAGAAACTAAATGATTAACTTGAATTTATTTATTATATTTATTTTATATGGAAATCATACATGTTAGTGCGGAATGTTACCCAGTAGCCAAAGCAGGCGGGTTAGGAGACGTGGTTGGGGCCTTACCAAAATATCAGTGTAAGGCTGGCGATATTGCTAAAGTGGTAATGCCTATGTACCGAACAAAATTTTTGTATGATAATGAATGGTCAGTTGAATTTAAGGGCAATACCAATCTTGGGAATTGGTTTTTTGACTATACAGTGATCAAAGAAAAAAGCAATAAACTAGGATTTGATATTTACCTCATAGATATACATGGGTTACTTGATCGCCAAAAAATTTATGGGTATGATGATGACACAGATCGATTTACTGCATTTCAAATTGCAGTTATTCATTGGATTAGTAATTGGGAACATCGACCTGATGTTATTCATTGCCATGATCACCATACAGCCCTTATTCCATTTATGTTAAAACATTGCTATGATTATCAATTTTTAGCAGGAATATCCACTGTTTTAACCATTCATAATGGTCAATATCAAGGTTGGATGGGATGGGATAAGAGCAATTATATACCTCGTTGGGATCTATGGAAACGAGGACTGCTGGAGTGGGAAGGCAACATTAATCCATTGGCATGTGGCGTAAAATGTGCCGATAAGGTAACTACTGTTAGCCAAAGTTATATGGATGAACTTCGAATGAATGCAAATGGGTTAGAAAAGTTGTTTGAATACGAACGAGGAAAATGTATTGGCATTTTAAATGGCATTGATCATGATGTTTGGAACCCTGAAACAGATACTTATTTAACCGATCATTATAGTGTTGAAAATGTAATTGAAGGCAAGGAAATCAATAAATTAGCACTTTGTGAAACATTTGGTGTGGAGCCTAGTAAACCACTTTTTGTATTCATTGGTAGACTAGTAGGTGAAAAAGCAGCAGATATTCTGCCTGAATCAATAAAAAGTGCAATAGATAAAACACAAGGTAACGCATCATTTCTTATCTTAGGGAGTGGAGATAGTTCGGTAGAATGGCAACTTCAATCAATGAAAACAAATTATGCAGGCGTTTTTAATACTGTTATTGGGTATGATGAAAAATTGAGTCATAAAATGTATGCCGGTGCAGATTTTTTATTAATGCCAAGTAGAGTAGAACCTTGCGGTTTAAATCAATTGTATGCGCTTCGTTATGGAACAATACCGATGGTAAGGAATACTGGTGGTTTGAAGGATACGGTGCTTGATATGGGTAACTATCAGGGGTTTGGTATTTGTTTCAATGAAGCTAGTATACATGATATTGTGTACTCTGTAGAAAGAGCTGTGTCGGTTTATCAGGATAAAACACATATTGAATGGATGCGAAAATATATGATGCAGATTGATCATAGTTGGGAAAGTACGGTAGATAGATATAAACAAGTGTATTTAAGTGCGTAATAAAATCATCTTAATAGTCAAAATATAAAATGAGCCATATTAAAAAGTTGGTTGTCAACTAAGCATGTTAACTGGCAAATTCTATTTGGCAAATGAAATCAATAAAAAGAAACAAATGAAAAAAATATCAAACGCAGTATTAGCTGTAATATTAGGTGGGGGAGCCGGATCAAGACTTTTTCCATTAACAGTTAGTAGATCTAAGCCAGCTGTACCTATTGCCGGGAAGTATAGATTAGTTGATATTCCTATAAGTAATTGTATCAACAGCAGTATTAATCGAATGTTTGTGTTAACACAATTTAATTCTGCTTCTCTAAACAAACATATAAAAAATACCTATCATTTTAGTGCATTTAGTACTGGGTTTGTAGATATTCTTGCAGCAGAGCAAACACCCGACAATCCCGGATGGTTTCAGGGTACAGCAGATGCAGTTCGTCAATCTTTACGACATATTTCAAACTTAGAGTTTGATTATATTCTCATTTTAAGTGGAGATCAATTGTATCAAATGGATTTTAGTGAGATGCTGCAAAATCACAAAGACAAAAATGCAGACATCTCCATTGCTACCATTCCAGTAGATGATAGAGATGCACCCGAGTTTGGAATTCTTAAAACAAATGATGCGAATAGTATCACTTCATTTATAGAAAAACCTAAAAAAGAATTATTGCCAGAGTGGGTTAGTGATACAGGCGGTGAGATGCAAAAGATTGGGAAAAACTACCTCGCTTCAATGGGGATTTATATTTTTAATAAACAAGTATTGTATAAATTATTGAATGAAACCTATCCGTCTGCAACCGATTTTGGAAAAGAAATTATCCCAGAGTCTATAGAAAATTATAATGTAGCAAGTTTCCAGTATGATGGATATTGGACTGATATTGGAAATATTTATTCTTTTTATGAAGCCAACCTTGCTTTAACAGAAGAAGTGCCTCTGTTTAATTTATTTGACAATGAAAAAACAGTATATACCAGAGCACGGATGCTCCCACCCGCAAAAATCAGTGGTACAACTCTTGAAAAAACAATTATTGCAGAAGGGTCAATCATTCATGCAAGCAGAATAGAACAAAGTGTTGTAGGAATCCGTTCTCGTATAGGTTTAGGGTCTACCATAGTTAGTACTTATATTATGGGGAATGACTATTACGAGACAATGGAAGAAATGCAAAACAATGTACAATTGGGATTGCCTAAAATTGGAATAGGAGATCGATGTTATATTAAAAATGCTATTATCGACAAAAATTGTAGAATTGGAAATGATGTAAGAATAAATGGGGGAAAGCACTTGTCTAATACCGATCATCCGCTTTATACGGTAAAAGATGGGATTGTTGTGGTAAAAAAGAACGTCACTTTACCCGATGGTTTTGTTATTTAATTTCTTTTATTGATCTAATAATCACCCTTATTTTAATAACTAATTGGTAATAAAATACTTAAGGCTAAACTAAACAAATTGCTATGGATCAGTTATCATCAACCAATTCAACAAGTGTAACGCAAATAAAGCCAAGATTAAGCCTAGCGCAAATATTTTTTATGAGCTTTGGTTTTTTGGGCATACAATTTGGATTTGCATTACAGAATGGCAACACCAGTAGAATTCTTCGTTCATTTGGAGCAAATATAGAAGAGCTTCCTATGTTTTGGATTGTTGCACCATTGGTTGGAATGATTGTACAACCATTAATTGGCCATTACAGCGATAAAACTTGGAATCGTTTGGGAAGGAGAAAACCTTATTTTTTAGCTGGTGCCTTATTGTCTTCTGCGGCATTGATTTTTTTACCTAATTCTGGCGCTGTGTCGTCAATCGTACCAGCTTTATGGATTGGCGCTGGTATGGTAATGATTATGGATGCATCATTTAATATTGCCATGGAACCCTTCCGTGCATTAGTTGCAGATAATTTGCCAGATACCCAACGTACAAGTGGCTTTGCTATTCAAACTTTTTTAATTGGTGTGGGGGCGGTTGTGGGTTCTGAGCTCCCTTCCTTATTGGCAAAGTGGGGATTTTCACAAGAAGCAGGCGCAACAGGAGTAGCCAATAATATACGTTATTCGTTTTATATTGGGGCCGCTGTTTTCATTGGTGCAATATTTGTCACAGTTTTTAAAACAAAGGAATATGCGCCTGATGACTACGAAAAATTTCATGGTAAAAATGAAACAAGTAAAAATGAAGGGTTAATTCAAATAGTAAAAGACTTCAACAAAATGCCTAAAACAATGCTCCAATTAGGGCTTGTACAGTTTTTTTCATGGTTCGCTTTATTTAGTATGTGGGTTTTTACTACAGATGCAGTGGCAACACATGTATATGGATTAACAGGAGATTATGCCCAATCAATTGCTTATAACGATGCGGGTAATAAAGTGAGTTCTGCGTTTGGAATCTATAATTTGGTTGCTGCAGGATATGCTCTTTGCATTCCATTGGTGGCAAAATATCTTGGAAGAAGAGGTACACATGCTTTTTCGTTGGTTGCGGGTGGAGTAGGATTAATTTCTATCTATTTTATCAAAGATCCTGCGATGCTTACATATTCTATGATAGGAGTAGGGTTAGCTTGGGCAAGTATATTAGCAATGCCATATGTGATTTTGTCAGGCTCAATACCTGGTGGTAAACTGGGAATTTATATGGGTATTTTTAATTTTTTTATAACACTGCCTCAAATCATTAATGGTATTTTTGGAGGTTGGGTTGTAAAACATTTATACAATGGCCAACCAATTTATGCGATAGTATTAGCAGGATTTTTTATGTTATGTGCTGCAGTTGCTGTATTGTTTGTAAACGATGAAGGTGCAGTTCGAATTCATTCTGAAAAGTTAAAGCAATAGAGCAAGTTGCAAGTATGATTAAAATAATGGAGTAAGATGTTTGCAGGTGAATGACATGTGAATTAAAATCAATAAACAAAAACAGATGAAAAAAATAGGGTTACTGAGCTTATTCTTTGGGGGAATATTGAGTTTGAATGCACAAAATATTACGTTGTTTCCAACCAATTGGTTTGTAGGAATGAAGTGGAATAATGTTCAGGTAATAGTTAAAAGTGATGATAGCTCCATTCATAATAGTTCGGTAAACATAAAATATCCTGGTGTTCAATTAAAAAAAGTACATCAATTTGAAAATGGCAAATATTTAGCGCTTGATATTAATATTTCCCCTTCGGTAAAGCCTGGTAACATTAATATTGTGATGAGTAATAAAGGAAAAACTATTGTTGCGCAATGGCCTTTAAAAGCTAAAAGAGTGGGTGTTGGTAAGCAGTTTGCACAAGGAGTTAGTTCAAAAGATCTGGTTTATCTAATTATGCCGGATAGATTTAGTAATGGCGATACCTTAAACGATAAATATTATGGGTATAAAGATACTTTAGTAAGCAGAATAGATCCTATAGTCCGCCATGGAGGAGATTTACAGGGCGTTATCCATCATTTAGACTATTTAAAAGAATTAGGTGTTACCGCACTTTGGTTAACACCCGTTATTGAAAATGACATGCCTTTAAAGCGAGAACAAGCAGGTATGATGGCTGGCTATCATGGATATTGGTTTACCAACCATTATGCGGTAGATAAAAGATTGGGGGGAGACCTGGCATATAAAAAGTTGATTGACGCGGCACATGTAAAAGGGTTGAAAATTATTCAAGATGCTGTATACAATCATGTAGGAATTGAACATTGGTTTTATAAAGATGCTCCAGCAAAAGATTGGATTAATCAATGGAGTGAATATACCAATACCAACCATAGAAATGAACCTATTTTTAGTACTATAGGAAGTGAAGCCGATAAAAAAATAATGCTTGATGGTTGGTTTGTTCCACATTTACCTGATGTAAATCAAAGAAACCCATATGTTGCTAATTTTCTGATACAGCATGCATTATGGACTGTTGAGGAATTTGGTATTGATGGATGGCGGGTAGATACCTACAAATATTGCGATGAGGCATTTATGAACAGCGTGAATGAAACATTGTTGAAAGAATATCCATCAATATCAATATTTGGAGAAACTACGGCCAACTCTGTTTTAGGCAGTGCTTATTTTGCTCAAAATAATTTAGCAACTCCTTTTAAACACAATGTGCCTGGTGTTACAGATTTTCCGTTGAATGGTGCAATCATTGAAACGCTTAATAGGCCTATGGGATGGACAGATGGTGTAACTAAATTATACATGACATTGGCTGAAGATATTATGTACAAAGCGCCTGAGAAAAATTGTATTTTCCTAGATAATCATGATATGGAGCGATTCGTTTCGGTAATTGGAGAAGACTTGAACAAATACAAAATGGGTATCAATTTACTGTTAACCTTGCGTGGAATTCCTCAATTATATTATGGTACAGAAATTTGGATGAAGAATTTTAAAAACCCTAATGATGGAATGGTTCGGCTTGATTTTCCTGGAGGTTTTAGCAATGATGTAAATAATAAATTTTCTGTTTCAGGAAGAACTGAAAAGGAACAAGAAGCGTTTGATCATGTACAAAAAATGGCAAATTTTAGAAAAAGCAGCGAAGCCATTTGTTCAGGTAAAACAATGCAATGGCTTCCTAAGGAGGGCGTATATGTATATTTTCGATATACCAACCAAGAAAGTGTTATGTGTGTGTTTAATACATCTGAAGTTGAAAAAACAATTGATCTGAAAAATTATGTTGAGTGTACCAAACAATATTCACATGCTACAAATGTGATAAACGGTGCAGATTTGGGCAATAATTTTATTGTAAAGGGTAAAGAATCAATAGTGTTATCATTAAAAAAATAATTTAATATTAAGAAAGGTTTTTATATAGGTTATAAAAATATTATTAACTAATTTAGCACTTCATTAATCCTTCAATGAATGAAAAAACCTATACTTTTTGAAACAGGATGCCATCATTGTAATGTTAGAATGAATTCCGTTTTTAATGTATTAGAGGGGGATCACTTATCCGAAATGTCGATGCATAAGTCGTGTAATATATACAAAAAAGGGCAGTATGTTTTTTCTGAACATGGCTTGCCAACAGGCTTGTATTGCATTAATAGCGGAAAAATTAAAATTGCTACTACTGGTTATGATGGAAAGGAGCAAATACTTCGATTAGCAAAATCTGGTGATATTATTGGCTACCGAGCACTACTTTCTAACGAACGGTATGCATCTTCAGCCATAACATTAGAAGATGCATCTATTTGTTTAATTGAAAAAGATTTCTTTTTTCGATCAATGGAAACTACTCCGAAGTTAATGTTTGAAGTAGTAAAAAAAATGAGCCGCGATTTAAAAGAAGCGGAAGATCATATCGTATCGCTATCTCAAAAAAATGTTCGGGAGCGAATGGCAGAAGCCTTGCTTTTTTTAAAAGCAACTTATGGCTTAGAGGAAGATCAACAAACTATCTTGGTAAATTTGTCTCGTGAAGAAATAGCTGATTATGTGGGAACTTCCACTGAAAGTTGTATAAGATTGTTATCGGAATTTAACCATGATAAAATTATTGAGTTGAAGGGTAAAAAAATCAAAATAATCAATCTTCCATTATTAATTCAAACTGCAAATATAGAAGACTAATTAAAATATGATAAATATCATATTTAGTATGCCTAATCCTCATGTTTTCTAAAGTTTAAATACATCAATTTTGTTGGGTAAATAAGTGCATCATGTGTAAGCATGCAGACAATACCAAACAAATTATAGATCATATTTTAGGGGAAGTGTACCCTCAATTGACTGCTAAAATTATTTATGCAGTAAATTGTTTGCGGTCTGAGCAATCTGAAGCGCCAGATAAATACGTGGTGATGAATATTATTGCCGACTTGAGAAATGAGTTCAACTCATTAGTAACCTACGAACAAAAATTAGTTTTCCCTTCTGTATTAAAAGTATTCCTCACCGTTAAGGAAAATGAACCAATACCCAATTTAGTCGAATTGTTGAAACTTACTAAAAGTAAAGAATACAAATTGATGCATCATGTTAAAAAAATAGACGCATTAATTGAACATTCTTTATGGAATTCAGCTGCTCAACAAGTTCTTACAAAAGCTTTTAGTCATGAATTTATTGTAGAAAAAAAAGCTTGGTATAAAATGATTGATGAACGATTAAATACTTGCAATTGCTTTAAGAAAAATTATTTTGAAATGGCTAAATTTTATGACCAAAATATTCATCCAATTAAAAGTGGCAATACTACAAAATAATTTTAACTCAAATATTGTTATCCTCCCATTATGAATCAATCAATAATAAATATAGCTTCTTGTTTTCATTGCGGTGATTCGTGCGACGACTATAGTCAATTGTTATTTGATGATAAGAAATTTTGCTGTTCAGGATGTAAAACTGTTTATCAAATCCTGAACAAAAATTCATTATGTGAATATTACAATTTCAATGATGCTGCAGGAGTAAAAGTAAAAAATGAACGAGATGCAAAAAAATTTGCTTTTCTAGATAACCCTGTTTTGGCAGCTAAATTCATCACTTTTGCTAATCAGCAACAAACAGCGGTGAGATTTTATTTGCCACAAATACATTGCAGTTCTTGTTTGTGGTTATTAGAAAATTTATATAAAATTAATGAGGCTATTTTTTCTTCTTCAGTAAATTTTCCTGACAAAGAAGTTGTCATTCATTTTAATCAATTTAATATTAGTGTTCGCGAACTTGCAGAGTTGTTGGCTTCAATTGGTTATGAGCCACATATTTCTTTAGATGTAGATTCCAATATTACAAAAAAACACAAAGTTCTTTCACGAAAAGCGCTTATTAAAATTGGTGTTGCTGGCTTCTGTTTTGCCAATATAATGATGTTGAGTTTTCCTGAGTATTTAGGGCTCAATTCAATGGCAAAAGATGGGTTGTCGGTAAGTGTATTTAGATGGTTAAACTTATTTTTGTCATTGCCGGTGTTTTTTTATAGTGGAACAGAATTTTTTGTAAACTCTTGGTACGGATTCAAACAAAAAATGCTAAATATTGATGCACCAATTGCATTGGCTTTGATTGTTACTTTTTCTAGAAGTATTGATGAAATTGCATTTCAAACAGGCGGCGGTTATTTAGATAGCATGACAGGTATTATATTTTTTATGTTATTGGGAAGAGCTTTTCAGACCAAAACATTTGCGGATTTAAAATTTCATAGAGATTATACTTCTTATTTTCCTATAGCTGTTTGTAAAATTATTGAATCGAATGGTGAACAGTATTTGCCAGTAAATGATATTCAAATTGATGATAATATACGAATTCGAAATAATGAAGTGATACCAGTTGATGGTATTGTTTTGCAAGGTAAAGCTGATATAGATTATAGCTTTGTAACTGGTGAAAATGAAATTGCTAAGGTGAAAATAGGAGATATTGTATATGCCGGCGGACGACAAACTAATGGAAATATTGATATACTGGTTATTCAGCCATTCTCTCAAAGTAATTTTACTCGATTATGGAATAACGACACATTTAAAAAAGAAGAAAAAAAATCTTATTCATTTACAGGTATCATCAGTAATTATTTTGCATTGGTAGTAATGTTAATAGCATTTACTGCTTTTGTATATTGGATGTTGGTGGATTCAAATAATGCTTGGAATGCTATGACCGCAGTGCTTATTGTAGCTTGCCCATGTGCACTTTTATTAACTACAACTTTCACACAAGGATTTTTAATGAACATTTTTAGTAACAATGGATTATACCTTAAAAATGCTAATATACTACAAACTATTCCATTTGTTAATCATATTGTTTTCGATAAAACGGGAACATTAACATATCCCAATATTTCATCTGTTCAATATGAAGGAATTACATTAAAGAAAAATACTGAACTAGTTTTTGCTTCAATGTTTTCTCAATCACTTCACCCATTAAGTAAAAGTATAGTTCAATCACTAAATGTAGGAAGTGTGTATGCACTTGAAAATGTTAAGGAGTTGGTGGGCAAGGGAATTGAAGCATGGGAAAATGATATGCATTATAAAGCAGGATCTTCAAAGTTTGTTGGCAATAACGCTGAAATAAATAGTGATTGCGAGGTGTGGATTTCTATGAATGACAAAGTATTAGGTAGATTTAAGGTAAGTAATTTAATTCGCGAAGATGTAGATACAATGATTCATAATTTGCCTTTCCCTGTATCAATTTTAAGTGGAGATAATAATAGATCCGAGGGTTATCTCTCAGGTCTTTTTAAGCGGAATATTCAATATTGTTTTAAACAATCGCCACAAGATAAGTTAGATTACATAGCTTCCCTTCAAAAAAAACGATCAATTGTGATGATGGTTGGAGATGGACTAAATGACGCAGGTGCATTAAGTAAATGCAATATTGGTATTGCTGTTGTAGACAATACTATTCAATTTTCTCCTGCTAGTGATGCAATTATGTTGGCTAGTAAACTACCTTTTTTTAATAATTACATTATTGCAGCAAAGCAATCAAAAAAATTAATTACCCTTACTTTTATTATTTCTTTGATTTACAATGTTTTGGGTATTTATTTTTCAGTAACTGCTCAAATGTCTCCATTAGTAGCTGCCGTTTTAATGCCATTAAGTACAATTAGTATTGTTGCGACTACACTAATTGGCTCTATTTTTATTGATAAACAATGTTTTAAAAAAAATATTTAAAGTGTAATTTATATAATAAACCATGATGAAAAGTTGCTTCCATTCAAAATAATTTTTGTTGGGTTTAACTAAAAAATAATAATCAAAATAAATGAAAAAAAATATCGGACAATTAGATAAAGTTATTAGGGTGTTATTTGCAATAATAATTGCAGTAATGTATTTGACAAAATTTATTGATGGAACTATTGGAATTTATTTATTAGTTATAGCTTGTCTTTTAATATTTACGAGTATTATTAGCTTTTGTCCAATATATTTTCCATTTGGATTTTCATCTAAATCTAAAAAAAATCTTGCAACGCATCAAACTAAAATACATACAAGAGTTCATCATCAAAAAAAATATAAACATTAAAAGCAATCTATAAAATAATTGATAACATAATATGTCAAAAATAATGTTCGATTTTTTGGAAATTATATTCTGACTAATTAAATAACAAAAATAAAAGCACAGATGAAAGTTATTATACTATTACTTGCAGTGAGTTTAACAGTAGCTATATGTTTTTTAGTTGCGTTTATTTGGGGAGCACAAACAGGACAGTTTGATGATACATTTTCGCCAGCTAATAAAATATTATTCGACAATAAAAAACAAGAACAGAAAAAATAATAATTATGCAGTTAGAAAAATTCAATTATGACAACAAAATTGTCCGAAACTTTGCTTATGCAACCATTTTATGGTCTGTAGTTGGCATGTTGGTAGGAGTAATTATCGCCTTTCAGCTTGCTTTTCCGCAACTTAATTTTGGGATTTCATTCATTTCATTTGGAAGACTAAGGCCACTTCATACTAATGCTGTGATTTTTGCATTTGTAGGGAATGGAATTTTTACTGGTACATATTATATGTTACCTCGCTTGCTAAAAGCAAGTATGTGGAGTAAATTACTCAGTAATATTCATTTTTGGGGATGGCAATTAATTATTGTGTCGGCTGCAATAACATTGCCGTTGGGTTTAACTGAAGGAAAGGAATATGCTGAATTAATATGGCCTATAGATATTGCTGTTGCTCTTATTTGGGTAGTATTTGGAATTAATATGTTCGGTACAATATTAACCAGAAGAGAAAGACATTTATATGTGGCTATATGGTTTTTAATAGGAACTTGGGTTACAGTGGCTTTATTACATATTGTTAACTCATTTGCAATACCCACTTCTTTAACTCATAGTTATAGTTTATATGCCGGTGTTCAAGATGCATTGGTGCAATGGTGGTATGGACATAATGCAGTTGCTTTTTTTCTTACTACTCCATATTTAGGGTTGATGTACTATTTTGTACCTAAAGCTGCAAATAGACCTGTTTATTCTTATCGTTGGAGTATTATTCACTTTTGGGCACTTATATTTATTTATATATGGGCAGGCCCCCACCATCTACTGTATACGGCACTTCCAGATTGGGCTCAGTCATTAGGAGTTGTATTCAGTATTATGTTGATATTGCCTAGTTGGGGAGGGATGCTAAATGGACTCTTTACCTTAAGAGGAGCATGGGATAAAGTTAAAGAAGATCCTATCTTAAAAATGTTTGTTGTGGCGCTTACCTGTTATGGTATGAGTACTTTTGAAGGTCCTATGCTCTCTTTAAAAAATGTTAATGCAATTGCACACTATACTGATTGGATAGTAGCTCATGTTCATGTTGGTGCTTTAGGCTGGAACGGGTTTCTCACTTTTGGTATATTATATTGGTTAGTGCCAAGGTTATTTAACACTACATTGTATTCTAAAAAATGGGCAAATACACACTTTTTAATAGGTACCATTGGTATTTTATTGTATGCAATCCCTATGTATTGGGCTGCTTTTTCTCAAGCATTAATGTGGAAAGAATTTACTGCTGAAGGTCAATTGAAATATCAATTTTTAGAAACTGTTACTCGTATTATTCCAATGTATATTTTACGTGGATTAGGTGGTACAGTTTATTTGGGTGGAGTTATATTAATGGTTGTAAATATTGTAAAAACTATTAAGCGTGGTTCATTGGTAAAATCTGAAGAAGCTGAAGCTCCATCTTTAAAGTCAATCCCACTTCCCGAAGGGAAATCTTTTTGGCATTCAATCATAGAACGCAGGCCTGTTCAAATGTTGGTGATGAGTTTAATTGTTGTTTCAGTTGGTGGTGCAATAGAGTTAATTCCTACTTTTTTGGTTAAAGAAAACATTCCAACAATTAGTACGGTTAAACCATATACACCATTAGAATTGCAAGGAAGAGATATTTATATTCGTGAGGGCTGTTATACTTGCCACTCTCAAATGGTTCGTCCGTTTAGAGATGAAGTAGCTCGTTACGGTGATTATTCAAAGTCTGGTGAGTTTGTTTATGATCATCCATTTCAATGGGGTAGTAAGAGAACAGGCCCTGATTTAGCTCGTGAAGGTGGTAAATATCCGAATAGTTGGCATTATAGACACTTGTATGCACCTGAAGAAATTTCGCAAGGTAGTATTATGCCAGCATATCCTTGGTTGATTGAGGATGATTTAGATATTTCAACAACTCCTGCAAAAATAAAAGCTATGCAAACTTTGGGTGTACCCTATGAGGAAGGATTTGCAGATAACGCAAATAACGACTTAAGGATGCAAGCAGATGCAATTACTGCAGATTTGAAAATGAATAAAATAAAGGCAGACAGTAAAAAAGAAATCATTGCTGTTATTGCTTATTTACAACGAATTGGTACAGATCTTAAAAAAGCACCAGAAAAAGAAGTTAAAAACTTACATTAATACTATTGTATGAAATTTAAAAATTATTTAACTAGCATTGATCACGTAAGTATTTACCCATTGGTTTCATTGCTGATTTTTACCGTATTTTTTGCAGTGGTAACCTGGTATGTATTTAGTGCTTCAAAGGCTTCTATGAAAGAAAGAAGCAATATTCCAATTAATGACTGAAAAATTATTTAATATGATAATGTACTTTAAAATAAATCTTCAACAAATAAAAGTTAGATCCTTGAAAATTTTGACTTTATTAATTTGTGTTATTATAAATACAAGTGTAACATTCGCTCAGGCTACAGTTACTTCTGATTCAGATCAACAAAAAACACCCGATGTATTTTACGATAGTGTGTTTGCGTATACACTATTGTTGGTTACTGTATTGTTAGCTGCTGTTATATTTGTTTTAGGTAATGTATTTCTTATGGCAATACGTAATAAAATTGCAGATCAAAAACAAAAAGGAATTTTCAATAAAATAGTATTAATCGCTTTTCTATTAACTAGCGCTAATGTAGTAAATGCACAAACTGCTGCTTCCTCAAGTGTTACTAGCAATACAGTAGTATCTGAAACAGTAATGTATATTATAGGTATTGTATTAGTTGTAGAATTATTTGTAATTTTTTATTTTGCTTTAGGAATAAGGAAATTTTTGAAAGCGGAATCCGATACTAAAACAGAATTAGCTAAAGTAACTAAAATTTCTTGGTTTGATAAGTTATACAATAATAATACACAAGAAGATATTATTAAGCTCGATCTTGGACATAATTATGATGGAATCAAAGAATTAGACAATGATATCCCTATTTGGTGGAAATATGCATTTGCATTCACTATTGTTTTTGGTGTTATTTATTTGTATGTGTACCACATTTCTGCTACTCGGCCTCTTCAACAAAAAGAGTTGCAAATTGAACAAGAATTAGCGGCAGTTAAACAAGCTACTTTTCTACAAAATTCTGCCAATAATGTAGATGAAAAAACTGTTACACTTTTAGGAGCAGATGATATTGCAGCAGGAAGAGCACTTTTTGTTAAACCTGGTGCATGTGCTACTTGTCATGCTGAAAATGGAAGTGCTATCGTAAATGGGGCACCTGGTATTGGTCCAAATCTTACCGATGAATATTGGTTACATAAAGGCGATGTTAAATCAATTTTTTATACAATTAAATATGGTTGGCCAGAAAAAGGTATGAAATCATGGAAAGATGATTACTCGCCTAAACAAATTGCACAATTGGCTAATTTTGTGAAATCCTTACAAGGTACAAATCCTACTCCAGCAAAAGAAAAGCAAGGAGTATTGTTTGTTGATTCAACTGTTTCAGTAATTCAATCTGTTAAAGTAGATTCAATCATATTGAAAACAAAATAATTTAGTACAACATGAGTGAGCAAGGTAATGAAGAATTCAGGAATAGGCACTCTACCATCAATAAAGAAGGGAAGAGAAATTGGATATATGCACTGCAGCCCAAAGGAAAATTTTATCAATATAGAACTTGGCTGAGTTATTTTTATCTTTTATTATTCGTTTCTCTTCCCTTTATAAAAATAAATGGGAATCCATCTTTCTTATTTAATTTCCCGGAAGGTGAATTTATTTTCTTTGGTTCTTTATTCACTCCGCAGGATTTTGTAATTTTTGGGATTGGAATGCTCATTGCCATTTTATTTGTTATAATATTTACATTGATTTATGGCCGTTTTTTTTGTGGATGGATTTGTCCTCA
Organism: Sphingobacteriia bacterium; assembly: GCA_947452295.1. Lineage (GTDB taxonomy): Bacteria > Bacteroidota > Bacteroidia > Chitinophagales > Chitinophagaceae > Sediminibacterium. The sequence continues at coordinate 19,868 of CANGCK010000034.1, read as the reverse complement.
AACCATATTTATGGAAATGGTTTTTAGAAAACTTGAATATTTAATAGAAGGGGATGGAAATAAGCAGAAGTTAAACAATAGTAAGGATTGGACAACTGATTTGTATATTCGTAAATTTATTAAACATATTATTTTTCTTATACTATCGTTTATCATTTCGAATATATTTTTATCATATATCATAGGCATAGAAGGATTAATTAAAATAGTTAAAGAACCAATAAGTGATCATATAGTAGGATTTATTGCCATTTTGTTTTTTACCATGTTATTTTATGCTGTGTATGCTTTTGTTCGTGAAATTGTTTGTACTGTAGTTTGCCCTTATGGAAGATTGCAAGGTGTATTACTAGATAAAAATACCATTATTGTAGCTTATAATTATTTAAGAGGTGAACCTAGGAATAAGAAAAAGTTGATAGAGAAAAGTGGTGATTGTATAGATTGTGGAATGTGTGTCAATGTATGCCCAACAAACATTGACATTAGAAATGGTACTCAATTAGAATGTATCAACTGTACAGCATGTATTGATGCTTGTAATATGATGATGAATAAAGTAGGAGGAGAACCTGATTTAATAACATTTGCTTCTGAGAATAACATTGCTTCAGGTAAGAAATTTGAGTTCACCTATCGTATAAAATCATATACCGTGGTATTGGGTATATTGCTGGTATTGTTGTCAATACTCATACTTACGAGAACAACTTTTGATGCAACTATTTTACGAGTACCCGGTCAAACAATTCAAGAAAATAATGATGGAACTATTAGTAATTTATATCGTATTAAAGTAACCAATAAAAGTAATCAAACGCTTGCATATCATATTGTAGCTAGCGACCCTACAATAAAAATTGAAAGAATTGGTTTGCCATTAGATTCTTTAAAAGGTCGTCAATTGGCTGAAGAAACCTTTTTTATTAAAGTAAAACCTTCAGATGTTCATCAACGAAAAATAAAATATGAGATTAAATTGATGAGTGGTGAAAAAATTATTGATACCAAACAAGCAATCTTTATTAGCGAATTTTAAACAATCAACAAATGAGTTGGGGAACTAGAATTATTATTGCATATATATTAGGAGTTATTTTTATATTATATTTTGTTATACGAAGTATGATGTTAAACACTGAATTGGTTGAAGAAAATTATTATGATAAAGAATTATCTTTTAACACACATATAGAAGGGGTTAACAATGCCAATAAAATGATGAATCCAATTAAAGTAATTGCTAATTCAGCAATAATTGGGATAATCATCGATTCATCTGTTTCTAGTTCAATAGTTAAAGGTGCTATTAGATTTTATAATCCTGCATCACAGAAGTCCGATAAAAATTATCAATTAACTTCTTCCGTTTCTGGAAATTATTTTTTTGATAAAAGTAAATTCGATAGGGGGAAATATATTGTGCAAGTTTCATTTGAATTTCAACAAAAACCTTATTATACAGAACAATCAATATTTATTAAATAATCTATGAATATATTGCTTTTTTCAGCTTTGATGATGGGATTTGCTGGAAGTGTACATTGTATAGGTATGTGTGGCCCATTGGTTTTAATAATGCCTTTTAATAAGTTCAATAATTTTACAAAGTGGATTGCTGTTGTTTTATACAATATGGGTAGGGTTATTTCTTACGCTACAATTGGAGTTATAGTTGGCATTCTAGGTAGAAGTGTCAATTGGTTTGGCATAACTCAACTTTTGTCATTTATACTTGGTGTTGTCATTGTTTTTTCTGTAATTGTACCTCGTATTTTTTATCAATTAAAATTTAAAATACCCAATTCTATAAGTAAGTATCAAATTAGGGTTATACAATTTTTAGTTACAAAAAACCAAATTTATTGGATATGGCTTTCAGGAATAATGAATGGGTTGTTGCCTTGTGGGTTAGTATATATGGCTGTTGCAGCTTCTTTAGTTTCAGGTACTTTAACTAATTCAATATTATTTATGACTTTTTTTGGACTAGGAACCATTCCTACCATGATATCTGTTATAGCAATTTCAGGTCTTTTGAAACCTACTATAAAAAATCAGTTTAAAAAAATAGCGCCAATCATTACTGTAATTATTGGCGCACTTCTCATATTAAGAGGACTTAATTTGAATATACCTTATATTAGTCCTTATGTATCTATCAATCTTTCTGGAGATACTGCATTAGATTGTCACTGATAACTTATAGTTGTGATTGCCAAATTCTTTTTTCACCTTCTTTTCCCCAGTCTTTCATGCCTTTTTTTATTTCATTCAGCAATTGACGTCTATTTATTTTGGTTCCTTTTAAAGTTGGATTTAACTGATCATTAGCTGGTTCAAGGAGTTCTAATTTTGATGCAAACCATGTTGTATATAAACGGGGAATTGCCAATCCCAATATCATGCCAGGTAAGCCACCAAAACTTTCAGGACCTGTACTAACTGGAATTTGATCAGTATAAAAAGCAACAACATATACAGAGTCACATATCTTTGTTACTGCTTTTCTGCATTCAAAACCTGCAATTTCACGAGTTTCCATTAATATTTTCCAATTGGTGTTGTGTACACTGTCTTTTATTAAATACGTATTTTCAAAAATATCTTTCTGGCTATTAATCATACCTGTTTGAACATCTGTCAGTACCACATCTGTTTCACTTGGCTTGCTGCCCATTAAAATATACTTATTATCAGGATTTTCTTTTGTAAGTCTATATGATGATTGTTTATTGTTGAATACCAGTTCAAAATGATCAGTTGTAAATTTAGGCATCAATTTCATCATTTCTTGGTACCAAATATTATCTCCACCATCTTCAATTAATTTCTGTTGATTGATTTTTTTTTCAAATTCGATCCTTCCTTTATAAATAAACTGAGTTTGAGCTGAAATGCAAAATGGAATGAAAAGTATAAAAAATAATGAGCTTAAATATTTCATTGTTTATTGATTAATTGTTGAGTTATATTAGAATTCAGAAGGTTTTCCATTTTTACTAAAATTCCATATTAACGATAGTAATGCATATCGTTGGATAATATTATTAGTTGTTTCTGATATAAAGTTGCTGCTGATGTTTCTATTTATTCCTTGATTTTGATTTAAAATATCATTCACATAAAATTTCAATTCCAATTGATCATTTTTTGAAATTACTTTTCTTATGGAGCTACTCAACAAAAATATATTTTGCTGTTGTGCAAATGCAGCTGTTTTTTCATAAATATTAGCTTCTAAATTGATATCGATATATGTTTTTGCTTTTTTTAATTTGAACTGTAAATTTCCATAACCATTATAAGACCAGTATTTAGTTATGATATCTGGTCGAATTGAGTTTTTAGACTCATTTTTGTTAGCCTCAACATTTAACCAATAATTAATTAGTTTATCTCCCCAATAACCCGAATTGAGGCCAATTGTAATTGCATTGTTTAAAGTGGTATTATTTACTCCATTTACTTTATTTACGAATTGTTCTTTTTTAGGTCCCATACTCAAACTTACATTTACAGAAGATGCAACTTCCATACCGTAATCTATATTTCCGCTAAGGCTATAATTTCCATCTACATTAATAGATTGTGAAATTCGCCTACCAAATTGGTCTATTTGACTAGATAATGAAATGGCATTATTGGTTTGTCTTAAATTTGCACGAATACTTATATATCGGCTCTTTAACACTTTGTAATCAGTTGCCCTAAGTTGAAAATTATTGGTGAATGATTGCTTTAAATCAGGGTTCCCAATCACTAAATTAAGTGGATCAATATTATCTATAATAGGTTGTATTTCTTGAAGTGTTGGGTTTTGAGTGGTTCCGGAATAAGAGAAATTTAATTTTCTTTGCTGTTTGGGCGTGTAATTTAAAGTAACTGAGGGTATAAATCTATTAAATTGAACGTCTTTATTTGAGTTTTTCTTTATATCATTTAATGTATATACGGCTGTTCCATAACCGCTGCCTATTGAAAAATTGAATTTCTTTTTATTGTATTTCAGATTAATGCTTCCTGTATTACTTATCGAATTATACATGTAATGGTTACTAAAAGAATCTACTATGTTTTCATATTTTTCATTTGCATTCTTGCCTAATGTTATTTTTTCTGAATTATTCTTATTAATGTTTAATCTATAATTAAATACTAAAAAAGTATTTTTCCATATCGGTTCGGTGTAAGATATATTAGTGTTAAATGTTGAAATGCTTTGTTGATTTATTTTTTTTTGATCAATCAGTTCGTTTCTCAAAAGAGAGCCATTTGATTCATAATAATTGTTAATTGCATTTAAGAAACCGGTTTCGTCAATATTGTTTAAATTGAGTTCTATATTGCTTGTTATTGTACGTCCCGGTTTTTTAAACTTCTTTTTCCAAAGTAAATTTGTAATTAATGCGTTATTACTATTTTCGTTTTTGGTGTATCGATTCGTTTCGTTGATGATTTTATTGTCCGCACTAATAGAACGGCCTAAATAATTAATAGTTGAATTACTGTTGATTATATTTCCAGTTGCAGTTAATTTTAGAGAACTGCTAGAGTCTATTTGCCATTCATAAATACTTTTTAGTTTATTCCTTTTTTTGGATGCATTTTGATTCTGTTGCGTTGTATTTGTAAAGCTGGTATCAGGTAAAAGATATTGTGTTTTGTTGGTGGTTAATCCTGTAATATCAATTTGGTTAAACTGGAAGGTATTATTGCTGTTTTGTTTGTCTTTGTTCCATTTGTTGCTAAAATGCAATCCGCCTGTAACAGAACTAGGATATCCTGTGCCCCAACTAAATTCATCACCGCTTGAAAAAATCATCATACCTCCATCTTCATTCATTTCCGTTGTTGTATTAACATCCCCGGCATAATTTCTATTTTCATTCCAATCTAGTGACTCATATTTTGTGTTATCTTTTGTAAGGTATCCAGAAAATTTTCTTTTCCCTTTAAAAGAGTTGGCTAGTAATTTTCCATAATTATAATTCTTGAAATCGCTTCCTATTTCAGCTTTTCCAAAGTATCCTTTTTTCTTGTCTTCTTTTAATTGAATGTTTAAAGTTTTAATTTTTTGCCCATCATCAATTCCTGTAAAAGTTGCTTGATCACTTTTTTTATCAAATGCCTGAACCTTGTCTACAGCATCTGCTCTTAAATTTTTTGTTACTACAGCTGGATCGTCACTAAAAAATTCCTCTCCATCAACTAATATTTTTTGCACTTTTTCTCCTTGTGTAGATATTTCTCCTTTGCTATTTACTTGGATGCCTGGCATTTTTTTTAATAATTCTTGAACATCTGCATTGGCGCTTACTCTAAAACTATCTGCTTTATATTCAGTAGTATCACCTTTAACTCTTACGGCGCTAATGTGTTGTTTTACAATTACTTCTTGTAATATTGTTTCCTTTGTTAACAATATTAATTTCCCTAAGTCTGTAATTGTATTTCCAGCAATTTCTATTTTATCTAAATAGTCTGCATAGTTTGGATAACTAATTAAAATAAGATATTTGCCTTCATTAATATTGCTTAATTCAAATGCTCCATCTTTATTCGACCGTGTATAATTAATTAATATTGAATCTTTGGGACTTAAAATTGCAATAACTGCATTATGTAGCTGCTGTTTGTTGATGCTATCAGTTATTTGTCCTTTTAAGACCGTTTGTTGAGCGTATGTTGTGCAATAATTTGATAAAAATAAAAGTACAATAAATAATAGTCTGGTCATTAATGCAGTTATATTGGGTTTAAAATCAATTTTGTTGTAAATTCATCTATTATTGAATATTAGTGAAAATTAATACGATAAAATTTAGTTAAACTGCCATTTTTTTTCAACATCTTGATTTTGTTGATATAAATCGTGTAAACTATAACTCTGGCATTATGTCTAAAAAATATGAAGAAATTCACTTTATAGAAACCAATCAATCTGTCTGGAATTATTCTCTTTTTACAGATAGCGATGTTTCAAATTTTCAGAATGGCACACACTATAGTTTGTATGATTATTTTGGAAATAAGCAAATGGAGGTTTTAGGTAGTTGGGGTACTTATTTTGCGGTATGGGCGCCCAATGCAACTTTTATTTCTGTAACAGGTTATTTCAACAATTGGGATAAATCCTCTCATCCGTTAAAAGTGCGATCAGATAGTTCTGGTATTTGGGAGGGGTTTATACCTAATTTGCATAGTGGGGAAGCATACAAATACCATATACATGGTTATAATGGGGTGATATTAGATAAGGCTGATCCATTTGCGCATTACTGTGAAAAAAGACCTTACACAGCATCTATCACTTGGCAAACCAATTATGAATGGAAGGATGCAAATTGGATGACACATCGTAAAATACACAATGCACTTAATGCACCTTATTCAGTATATGAAGTACATTTGGCTAGTTGGATGCGCCCAGATAAAAACAATGAAGACTCCTATAATTCGTATACACAAATAGCCAATCGTTTAGTTCCTTATGTTAAGGAAATGGGTTTTACGCATGTTGAGTTTATGCCTATTATGGAATATCCTTTTGATGGCAGTTGGGGATATCAGGGTACAGGCTATTTTGCGCCTACCTCTCGCTTTGGATCTCCGCAAGAATATGCAGCATTAGTAGATGCATTTCATCAAGCCGGCATTGGTGTAATTTTAGATTGGGTGCCTTCGCATTTTCCTTATGACGCCCATGGATTATTTATGTTTGATGGAACGCATACTTATGAATATGCTGATATGCGTAAAGGTTATCATCCCGATTGGAATTCTTATATTTTTAATTATAGAAGGGGAGAAGTCAAATCATTTTTAATAAGTAGTGCACGATTTTGGTGTGATCGATTTCATACAGATGGTTTGAGGGTTGATGCTGTTAGTTCTATGTTAAGATTAGATTATAGTAGAACAGATGGACAATGGGAAGCAAATGAACATGGTGGCAATGGCAATATGGAAGCAATCGCTTTTATCAAAGATTTAAATGAAACTTTATATCGAGATTTCCCTGATATACAAACTATTGCAGAAGAAGCAACAGATTGGCCTAAAATTAGTAAACCAACTTTTGAAGATGGATTAGGATTTGGAATGAAATGGATGATGGGGTGGATGCATGATACACTTGATTATTTTAAATTAGACCCACTATTTAGACAGTTTCATCAAAATAAATTTTCATTTAGTTTAATGTATTTTTATGATGAAAATTTCATGTTGCCTTTAAGTCATGATGAAGTTGTACATGGAAAAAGCCCAATGTTATATAAAATGCCTGGCGATGAATGGCAAAAATTTGCGAATCTTAGAATATTATATACCTATATGTTTACACATCCTGGTGCTAAATTGTTGTTTATGGGGAATGAATTTGGGGCTACCAACGAATGGGATTATAAAAGTGAGCTTCAATGGGATCTATTGAAATTTCCTAGTCATAGGGGATTGAAATATTGTGTTCAAAAATTAAACGAATTATATACTTCTATACCATCATTGTATGAAAAACAATTTCATCCGGACGGGTTTGAATGGGTTGATCTAAACCATAGAAGTGAATCTGTATTGGTATATAAACGTAAAGGAATCGATCCGAAAAATGATGTATTGGTGTTATTAAATGTAACGCCTATCGTAAGACATAATTGGGAGGTTTATGTGCATGGCAAAGGAAGCTGGTCTGAAATTTTCAATAGTGATGATAAAAGTTTCTGGGGTACTGGTGATGTCTATAATCCAATAATTACAAGCGAATTGGTGGATAAGTTAACGATGTGTTATAAGCTTACTTTACATTTACCAGCACTTGGCGCATTGGTACTTCAATAGTTTTATTGAAGGGGTAATGAAACAGTAAAAGTAGTGCCTTTACCAACCTCACTGTTTTTTATATATAATTTCCCATTGTGGTATTGCTCGATTATTCTTTTGCTGAGCGATAATCCAATACCCCACCCCCTTTTTTTGGTAGTAAAACCAGCTTTAAATACATTTTTTAATTGGTTGTTAGCAATTCCTTTACCATTGTCGGAAACGTTGATGAGTAGCTCTTTTTGTTGTAAATGCATTGTGATTTTAATTATGCCTTTTCCTTCCATAGCATCCAATGCATTTTTTAATAAATTTTCAAAAACCCATTCAAAAAGGGTTGGAGTTAATAACAAACTCAACTCTTCTAGATTGTTTGATTCAAAAGAAAATATTACTTTTTCGCTGCTCCTTTTTTTCATGTATAGTACCACCGAATGAATCAATTCATAAGGTTTGTGCAACGATAAATGGGGAGTGCTACCAATTTTACTGAATCGTTCTGTTACAATTAATAATCGATTGATGTCTTTAGAAATTTCATTTACGATACCATCATTGTCTTTTTTCTCTTTTAAAATTTCTAGCCATCCTTCTAAACTAGAAACAGGTGTACCTAATTGATGCGCTGTTTCTTTGGCCATAGAAGCCCATAATTGATTTTGTGAACTTTTATATTGTGTTTGTAAAAGTATATATACTAATAAGAAAAATAGCGCTACTATTACTAGTTGAACTATAGGATACCATTTTACTTCTTTTAATAATTTACTTTCACCATAATAATATTTATTTGCTAAATAAGGATTTTCTCTAAGTACAATTACAATTGGGTTGCTATTGAAATTTTTAAATTCATTTAATTTATGGAGAAGAAAATTTTTGTCTGATTTAAATTCAGCACTGTCTAAATTGATGAAATTACCTGTAGGAATGTCTTTTTCGTTTGTTTCAATTATTGGAATGCCTTTGTTTTCAGAAGATATTTTTGAAGCTAAATTAATATTGCTATTGTTTTCTGCATTTAGTATCGTTTTTTCAGCTTCTACCCATGCTTCTACATTTTTTCTTTCATCTGCAGCTATTTGTCGCGCTACGTATTGAGAGTATATAATTGTTCCACTTACGATTGCAATTGCAAGTGCAAAAAGAAGCGATTTCCAGTTATATATATAAGATAGCATTCAACGAAATTAGGCTTAGTTTATTTAATAATAAAACAGCCTCTAAATGAGGCTGTTTTATTATTATTTGACCGTTTTAATAAACTATTTTAAAGTTTTTAATCCTTGGCCAATTTTAAATCCATTGTTATAAATTTCAATATTATAGTTCCCTTCTTTGAAACCCTTTTCTTGTTTCCAGTCAAAGCTTACAGGGATTACTTTGTTTTGTTCATAGTTAATGGTAACCTTGCTGGTATATTTTTTAATTCCTTCATCTCTTGTAGAAAAACTTGCTCCATCAGAAATAATTTCACCATCTGTACCTGTAACCACTACAAATATTTCTTTTGAACCAGATGGAGTAATTCTATTCTCATCAATATTAAATGTTATTCTAATTAGTTGCGCACGTTTAGCCGAGCTGGTTTCTTTTTGCTTACCAGAATTTTTTATTTTAATGGCGGCAATACCAATACTCGATGCTCGTAGGGTAGAGGCTACATCTACTTTTTCTTCTAATTGTTTTTTCTCTACAGATGTTTTGTTTAAATTTTGCTCTAACCCTTGTTTTTCATTGGTTAGTTGCGTTTTTTCTGTATTTAGTTGCTGATTGGCATTGTTTAATTGTAAATTTTCGCCTTTTAATTGTTCGATCTCAGCAAATAATCCGTCAATTTTTCCATTTAACTCGCCGATCATTTTTTTAGCTTCGGCTAATTCAGATTCTGAAGCGTTTTTCTTTTTTAAAATGCTGCTGATATTGCTTTTTAGCGTTTGAATTGCAGTGTTTTTTTGGGCTAAATCACCGGTAAGTTGAAGATTATCCTTTGTTAATGAATCTGCTTTTGCCGAAACATCCATAAAATCCTGTTGAAGTGCAACCCGGGCACTATCAATATTGGTAATTTTTGTTTCTAGCTGGGAAACTTGCTCACTTGTTTTGCTCTTGTCATAAAAAATATATCCCCAAGTGCCAAGCAATGCAGCTATTAACACACCATAAATTACTTTGCGATTATCTGTTGAACCATGGTTATCATCTTGATACGACATAAAATTAATTTTTCTGAAATGTTAAGTTAATAATAAGTTTTGATGTTCCAAAATCGTGCCAAAGCAAAATTTTATTCATCTTTGGGGTATGTCTGTAGAAAAAATTTTGAAAGATTGGAAAAATGGGCAATTTAAGCCTGTTTATTGGCTTGAGGGGGATGAGCCATATTTTATTGATACGATTGTGAATTACGCTGAAAAAAAAATTATTTCGGAGGCAGAAGCTGAATTTAATTTAACGATATTTTATGGGCGTGATGCCGACTGGACGGCCGTTGTAAATACTTGTAGGCGCTATCCTATGTTCGCTGAAAGGCAAGTTGTGTTGTTAAAAGAAGCTCAACACATGAAAGATGTTGAAAAGCTCGAATCATATATAGAGCACCCACTACCCTCAACTATTTTTGTGGTAAGTTTTAAAGATAAAAAGGTAGATGGAAGATCAAAATTATCCAAAGTACTAAAATCTAAAGCGGAACTTTTTACAACCAAAAAATTATTCGATAATCAATTACCAGATTGGGCAGGCAATATTGTGAAGAATCTTGGGTTGACCATACAACCCAAAGCCTTGTTCATGTTAATAGATCATATTGGGAATGATTTAAGTAGAATTGAAAATGAAATTGAAAAATTAACCTTGAATTTAGCTGGTAAAAAAACAATAAGCGAAGAAGATATTGAAAACTATATAGGTGTTAGTAAAGAATTCAACGCTTTTGAATTACAAGCTGCCATTGCCCAAAAAGATTTAGCAAAAAGTATTCGTATTATACAATATTTTGAAGCCAATCCTAAAGCAGGGCCTATTCAATTGGTATTGCCCTCTATTTATAACTTTTTCAGTAAATTATACGTTTTAAAAGCAATGGGACAGGTTGATGAAAGATCAGCTGCTGCAGCGCTGGGTGTTCCACCTTTTTTTGTTAAAGAATACCTTTCGGCGTCCAAGAAATATGATTATGCAGCAGTTGAAAAAGTACTGTTGTTGTTGCACCAATATAATTTACGCAGTCTTGGCGTGCACGACGGCGGCACTTCCGATGCAGGTTTGATGAAAGAAATGGTGGTCAAAATGATGTGCTAATCCATTTCCAGCAATTGGATGGCATTATTTTTATCTATTTCAAGTTGATTTTTTAAGGCTTCTAAACCGTTAAACTTTTCTTCTCCACGTAAAAAATGACAGATAGATATGGTTAACTCTTGGCCGTAGAGGTCTTCGTCAAAATTAAATATATGAACTTCAATTACTCGTTTTTTTCCATCAACAGTAGGCCTAACCCCAATATTCATCATTCCTTTTAAAGGAATATGGTCAGCCGATTTAATTGGTGAGGATCGATGAATTGTAACAGCATAAACTCCATTTCCTGGAATTAATTTTTCTTCACTCGATATGTGTAAATTGGCGGTTGGATAACCAATTGTTCTACCTAATTTGTTGCCCTCTACCACTTTCCCTTCAAAAAAGTAAGCATATCCTAAAAAATCATTGGCCTGCTCAATATCATGGTCTAAAATTGATTGCCTGATTTTGGTTGAACTAATAACTACTTCATTTAATATTTCCTCAGAAATTTCTTTAACTATAAATCCTAATTTTCCCCCTTCTTGTTCTAACAACGTATAATCTCCCTCTCTGCCTTTTCCGAATCGGTGGTCATATCCAATAATTACCACTTTAGGTTTGAAATATTTATATAAAAAATCATTTATGTATGATTGTGCAGGCTGATTGGCAAACACATGATCAAAGGGAATAATTACAAGATGATCAATGCCAGCTTGTTCTAATAGCTGTATTTTTTGGGGGAGTGTGTTCAAGTATTTGATATCCCCTGGAACAGATGATACTATCTTCCTTGGATGCGGATGAAATGTAATAATAACTGTTTCTCCATTTATTTGAGCGGCTTCTGCTTTTAGTTGGGCAATAATTTTTTGATGACCCAGGTGCACGCCATCAAAAGTGCCAATGGTAATTACTGCTTGTCGAAAATCGGGCAGGGAGCCCACCAGTTCACGATGTACCTTCATAATAGGACGCAAAAGTAATAAGATAAGTTGAAAAAGAAGAATGGTGAAGGAATGGTTTGGGTTAGAATTTATATACACTATCCACCCTCAGTCGAATAATTTGTACATTCGCAGCAAATAATAACTATACATAATGTCACTATATGCTAAAAGAGGGGTATCTGCACAAAAGGAAGAAGTGCATGCTGCTATTCAAAAGTTAGATCAGGGACTTTATCCAAACGCCTTCTGTAAAATTTATCCTGATTATTTGTGCGGAGATGACAATTGGGTGAACATTATGCATGCCGATGGCGCTGGTACTAAAAGCATTTTAGCTTATTTATACTGGAAAGAAACTGGCGATGCCTCTATTTGGAGAGGAATAGCGCAGGATGCAGTGGCAATGAATTTAGACGATTTATTGTGTATTGGCATTACCGATAACCTATTATTTTCTTCAACGATCGACAGAAATAAAAGTGTAATTACCGGAGAAATTTTACAGGAAGTGATTAATGGGACTCAATCTTTTTTCGATGTTTTGAAAAAATATGGAGTGAATATTCATTATTTAGGAGGCGAAACTGCTGATGTAGGTGATGTGGTTCGAACCATTGCCGTAAACGGAACCATGACTGCAAGATGGCCTAAAAATCAACTAATTACCAACGATAAAATAAAGGCGGGCAATGTTATTGTTGGTTTTTCCAGTGCTGGTAAAGCCACTTATGAATTAGCCTATAATAGCGGATTAGGTAGTAATGGCCTAACAAGCGCTAGGCATGATGTATTAGAGAAATATTATGCAACCAATTATCCCGAGTCATTTGAACCTACTTTGCCAAATGAAGTAGTGTATATCGGGAAAAATAAAATGACCGATACCATACAAATTGAGGGAGAAACGATGACAGTAGGCCAATTACTTTTATCACCCACTAGAACGTATGCGCCACTTTTGAAAAAGATTGTAGCAGCTCATTTTAATGAAATTGATGGTGTAATACATTGTAGTGGAGGCGGACAAACAAAATGTATGAAGTATTTGCCAAAACCGTTGAATGTTATCAAAGATCAATTGTTTGAGCCACCACCTGTATTTGAATTAATTAGAAACAACTCTGGCGCTGATTGGAGAGAAATGTACCAGGTTTTTAATATGGGGCATCGGCTAGAAATTTTTACAAATGAAAATGCTGCAGCTGCTATGATTGAAACGGCAAAATCTTTTAATATCAACGCACAAATTGTAGGCAGGGTAGAGCCAGCTACCTCGTTAAAATCGTCCCTTAAACTTTCAGGTTCATTTGGTGAAGTTGTATATGAATATTAACCTTTTCTAAAGAACAAGCATTGCTTATATTTGTAGAATAATTATTAACCTACTACTATGCCAGAAACGGTCATTTCACTTCAAAACGTAAATATCTATCAAGGTAATAGTCTTATTTTACAAGACGTGAATTTTGAAGTTCAAAAAGGAGAATTTGTGTACTTAGTGGGTAAAACAGGTACGGGTAAAAGTAGTTTGTTGAAAACTTTATATGGTGAATTAACTTTAACTGAAGGTCGTGGCAGTGTAGTTGGATTTGATTTACGTATGATGGACTGGAAAAAAGTCCCTTTTTTGAGAAGAAATTTAGGCGTTATTTTTCAAGATTTTCAGTTATTAACTGATAGAAATGTATACGAAAATTTAAACTTCGTACTAAAAGCTACCGGTTGGAAAGACGAACGGCTAATCAAAGAAAAAATTAATGATGTATTGGATAAAGTGGGGTTAAAAAGCAAAGGGTTTAAAATGCCTTTTGAGATGAGTGGCGGCGAACAACAACGTATTGAAATTGCCCGTGCATTATTGAATTCACCGAAACTTATATTGGCCGATGAGCCAACTGGTAACCTCGATCCTGAAACCAGCGATGAAATTATGCAACTCCTGATTCAAATTGCCAAAGATTACGGCACTTCTGTTATTATGGCTACACATGATTTTATTGTGATAAACAGATATCCGAGTAGGATGTTGAAAACAGAACAAGGTAGAGTAACCGATAGCGCAACTAGAACTGTATAGTGATATTAGTTTACTACATTTAAATGCCAAAAATCCATTCAGCAATTTTTAAGGCATTACTATGATTTTTATATATTGGTAAAATCAATTTTTCCCGAAATCTGATTTCTTCTAGTGTAAAAGGTTGATGATATAATTGAGCTACAATTTCTTTAAATGCATTGGCACTAGTTGCAATGTGGCAAGATGCGGCTAGTTCTGTACCTGCTACTATTGCTTCATTAACTACGCAATGCCTACCATTATAAATTGCATTCAATAATTTTATTTTAACACCAGTTTGAATGAAAGAAGGTAACAAGTTAATGTGCGCTTTTGCAATCATATCTTGTAATTCTTTTTCGGTTGGATTAGGTACTATACAGGTATGACTATGCAGATGCGCAAGTGCTATCAACTTATTAGAAGGATTATTTCCAGCGATCACTAATGGTACTTTAAATTGATTGAATACTTTTTTTAGTAACCAAATTGCAGCCTGCTCATTGGCATCAACACTTAAATCTCCATGATACAGGCAGTATGTACCCATTCCTTCTAATGACTTTATTTCTTCAAAAGGGATAAATGGTGGTAATGTTTTTATTTTAGTACTGTTGAATTTGTTTTGGTAGATAGCATTATCGCTATTTTTTACCATGAAAAATGTAGCTTTTGAAGAAATGTTATTTTCATATTTTTTCAGTAACCTCGATTCATTCCAATAATAAATTTTTTTAAAAAGAGAGGTGGCTTTCAATTGAAGCGACTTATAATACTCAAATGCTACATAGTGTAATCTTACAAAACATTTTCTCGATGAGAAACGTTCATCATTTAATAGATAGGTAGAATGAATGCCTTCCATTAATATAGGGTAATCGTCTTTCAATAAATTGGAGAGTAAAGTTTGATTTTTCCTGGTAGATACAATATAGGGCAAATGAGTGGAAAAGCCCTTGTGACCATGAGACCGTTCGTAGTAATTTACTGATGCGCAGTATTTTGCTAATGCAATTTCCTCAACTCTACTATAGCTAAAGCAATGCAAATGAATACGAATGCCAATTTGATGAAGCGCAATTATAGTATGAAGAACGTCGATTTTCCTTCCATTAACTGCTGGGTAAGGGATATCGAATGCGATGATGTGTAAATTTTTTTCCAAGTCTGAGTTTCTAATCAATTATACGGTAAAATTTATTAAAACAATATGATTGAATAAAAGACTTTAATCAATACATTATAAACACAGACTATACTAAAATTGTTCATTATGAACATAGTATATAGAAAATAAAAAATCATCGCACTTATACTTATTCTATTAAAAGGGCAATAAATATCTGGAAATACATGTGTTATTTATTAAAAAAGAAGAAAAGATCCGCTAGAAAAAGGTACTATTTTTCCATAATTACCTAACAGTTTAAATAGAGTTATCCTCATTTTTTTAACGAATTAGGTTTTGCTTTTTTTATTAATAATTTGTTGAAATTCAATCATTTATATAATTATTTGGTTGTTTTTGGGCAAAGTTTATCCACATCTTGCAATCAAGTGATTTTTATTATACACAACGCCATATTCTTTATGCAATTTCGGGGCTTTTAGAGTAAGTTCGCACACTCAAATAGCGAAAACGTGAGATTAAAATCATTAGAAATTAAGGGGTTTAAGAGTTTTGCTGATAAAACGGTAGTAAGCTTTGATGAAGGCATTACCGGTATTATTGGACCAAACGGATGTGGTAAGAGCAATATCATTGATAGCATTCGTTGGGTAATTGGTGAGCAAAAAATTTCGGCATTAAGAAGCGAGAATTTAGAAGCACTAGTATTCAATGGTAGTAAAACCCGCAGTGCAAGTGGATTGGCAGAAGTGAGTCTTACTTTTGAAAATACTAAAAACTTGTTGCCTACAGAATTTAGTACAGTAACTGTAACACGTCGTTTTTATAAAAACGGTGAAAGTGAATATCGATTAAATGATGTTAGTTGTAGGCTAAAAGATATCCATAATTTGTTTTTAGATACTGGTGTAAGTACCGACAGCTATGCAATTATTGAGTTGGGAATGGTAGATGATATCATCAAGGATAAGGAAAATAGCAGAAGAAGAATGCTTGAGCAAGCTGCGGGCATTACTATTTATAAAACACGTAAAAAAGAAGCAAAAAATAAGCTTGACGCCACAGAACAAGATTTAGCTCGTATTGAAGATTTGCTATTTGAAATCAACAATCAGTTGAAAACATTAGAAAGTCAGGCTAAAAAAGCAGAAAAATTTTACGAAATAAAAAAGGAGTACAAAGAAGTAGCAGTTGAATTAGCCAAGGCTGCTTTAGAGGGATTCAATATTTCTTATAAAGAGTTGAATGAACAACATGAAATTGAGGCCGATAAAAAGCTAAGGATAGAGGCAGAAGTAGCTACAGAAGAAGCCAATATTGAGCAAGAAAAAGTTGCATTTATTACCCAAGAACGAGCATTACAAAGTATGCAACAAGGGTTTAACGAGTTGCAGCAGCGATTACGTACTAAGGAAAATGACAAGAATTTAGCTTCTCAAAAACTACAATATTTACAAGAAAAAGAAAGAAGTTTAAAAGACTTTTTAGAAAAAGCGGAGGGCCAGTTAAAGACTACTGCAGATTCTATTGAGTATACACAATTGCAGGTAGGCGAAGAAGAAGCAAACTTAACTAATTTACAGGAAAGGGTCGATGCTGCACAGTTTGATGTAGAAGATAAAAGAAGGGTTTTCGATGAAAAGCGAAGTGGAGTTGATGCGGTAAGAGGTCAATACCAGCAGTTGCAAAGAAACCAGTTTGATGCAGAAAAAAAAGTAGCGATTGCTGATACCTCTATTCAAAACATTCAGCGTTCACAATTGCAATTAGCCGAAGAGAAAGAAAATCGGAGCAGTCAATTAACCCAGCTTCAAGATGAATCTAATGAAAAAGAAGAAGCATTAGCGTCTAAAAGGGTTGATTTGCAACAGTTGCAAGAGCACCATGAAAAAACGAAGGGACAAATATTAGCTACTCAATCACAACTCGAAGTGCTCCGTGGCGAATTAGCCGAAGAAAATAGAAAGTTAGATGCTAAAAGAAATGAATTCAATCTCTTGAAAAGCTTGATTGATTCAATGGAAGGCTATCCTGAAAGTATTAAGTTTTTACATAAAAACAACGATTGGAATCATAATGCGCCTATTTTGTCCGACATCATTTATGTGAAAGAAGAATTTAGGGCAGCTGTTGAAAACGTTTTGGAACCATACCTTAACTATTACGTAGTTAACAATTTAGAGGAAGGGTTAAAAGCCGTTCATTTATTAGATGCGCACAAAAAAGGGAAAGCCAATTTCTTTTTGTTAGACCAATTTGACAATTTACGCGTAGAAACAGTTCAACCTGCCAACACTTCTAAAGCGATGGAAGTAATTGAAGTAGATGAACAATACCGAAAATTGGCAGAATATTTGTTGGCCAACGTTTATATCGCCGATAATGAGGATGCGTTGAACAATGCTTATGGCGCAGTGGTACTTGAAAAAACCGGCAAATACGTAAAAGGTAAATATACTTTAACAGGAGGTAGTGTAGGATTATTTGAAGGTAAGAAAATTGGTCGTGCAAAAAATCTAGAAAAATTACACGAAGAAATTATAGATCAAGAATCTGTAGTTAATTTATTGAAATCCGATATTCAGTTTAAACACAATGAAGTCATAGCATTTAATGATCAATTAAAAGAACAGGCCATTCGTGCTACTGAACAAGAAATTAACCAGTTAACTAACCAGGTTTTTGCTGCAAAAAATAAAATCGAAAATTTATTGGCAGCACAACAAAATGGCGAACAGCGATTAGCTGATATTGAGGCGCGTTTACAAGATGAGCAAGATTCAATTGCTGAAACCCGCGATTTATTAGCGCAGCTCAATGAGCAATTAACGGCCACTTCCGAAGAAATGCGTAGAATTGAGCTCGATTATTCAGATGCAGAACAAGCATACCATTTTGCAACTGCACATTTCAACGAAAGCAATTTGCAGCTAACCAGACAACAAAGTAAAATTACCAGCTTAAAGCAAGAATTGTTGTTCAAAGAAAATCAATTGAACGATTTGCATGATCAAATTAAATCTAATACAGCGCAGTTAGCTGAATCGGGTGCCGAAATTATTGATAGCACCAATGCTTTAGCTGAAGTAGATGCTTTGTTGGTGGAGTTAATGCGAACCAAAGAAGCAGAAGAGTTAAAGTTAAATGAGGCCGATCAGGCTTATTATAATTTCAGAAATATTTTGCAGGAAAAGGAAAGTGAATTGCGATTGAAAGTGAAGAGTAAAGACATGATCGATCACCTGCTTAATGAAATCAAGGATAAACTCAATGAATTAAAACTACAGTTGGCTGGAATGAAAGAACGGCTTAATGTTGAATTTAAAATTGAGTTGGATGAAATTATTGATCAGCCCAGAACATCCGATACCCCATTAGAAGACTTACAAGCAGCTTCTGATAGAATGCGTAAGCGCTTAGAAAATATGGGAGAGGTTAACCCTACTGCAATTGAGGCATTTACTGAAATGAGAAAACGGTATGAGTTTATTGTAGAACAAAAAAATGACCTCGTTACAGCTAAGGAAAGCTTGCTACAAACGATTTTAGAAGTAGAAGCAACAGCTAATCAACAATTTTTGGATACCTTTAATCAAGTTAGAGAAAATTTCCAGAAAGTATTTAAGGCTTTATTTACTGAAGAAGATACCGCAGACATGATTTTGGTAGATCCTGAAAATTTAGCTGAAACCGGTATTGAAATTGTTGCCAAGCCTAAAGGCAAACGCCCTTCATCTATAACACAGTTGAGCGGAGGAGAAAAAACTTTAACAGCAACTGCTTTGTTATTCTCCATCTATCTAATAAAACCTGCTCCATTCTGTATTTTAGATGAGGTAGATGCACCACTAGACGATGCCAATGTGGGCAAATTCACTCAAATGATTAAAAAGTTTAGTGATAATTCTCAATTCATTATTGTAACCCATAATAAGCAAACTATGGGTGCAGTGGATGTAATTTACGGGGTTACTATGCAGGAGCCAGGAGTAAGTAAACTGGTGCCGGTAGACTTCCGAAGCCTTAATTAAATCATTATCAAGTACCTTTGCGCCTCAAACAAAATTTGAGGCGCATTTTTATATGAAATAGCCATAAAAATAATTTGCATTTCAACAGAAATGCAATTAAATATATTACACATGAAGTACTTAAAGGAAATTAACCGACGCAAAACCTTTGCCATCATCTCCCATCCAGATGCCGGTAAAACAACCCTTACAGAAAAATTATTGTTATTTGGTGGAGCGATTCAAACAGCCGGTGCTGTAAAAAGCAACAAGATTAAAAAAGGGGCTACCAGCGACTTTATGGAAATTGAACGCCAAAGAGGGATTTCTGTGGCAACTTCCGTTATGACTTTCGAGTATCAAAATACATTGATCAACTTATTAGACACCCCTGGTCACAAAGACTTTGCCGAAGATACCTATCGTACGCTTACCGCCGTAGACAGTGTAATATTGGTAATTGATAGTGTAAATGGGGTAGAAGCTCAAACCAGAAGGTTAATGGAAGTTTGTCGTATGCGCGATACTCCGGTAATTGTATTTATCAACAAAATGGATCGAGATGGAAAAAATCGTTTCGATTTATTAGAAGAAATAGAAAAGGAATT
>CANGCK010000033.1 GCA_947452295.1 Sphingobacteriia bacterium | reverse complement strand
CTTACTAATAAGGCTGTTTTAGATTTATCAGCAATTTGGGAATATACAGTTGATACTTGGTCTGAACGGCAAGCTGACAAATACTACTTTATGCTTTTGGAAACATGTCAAGATATAGCAATAGGCAAAGTCTCCGGTAAAAATTATCCCGAAATCAGTGCTGAAATCTTAGGCTTTAGGGCTGGTCAACATATCCTTTTCTACAGAAAGCTTGATCATGACATAGTCGAAATAGCTAGAATATTGCATACACAAACTGATCTTACTAAAAGAATTAAAGAGTAAAAAGTCAAAAACATCCGTCTACAACTACATATGCTTTGTAAACGGCCTACTTTAAATAGCGTTAAGAAAATAAATGAGCGGAGCGTATAAATCTCCGTTGTCTGAGCGCAGCGAGTTTCGGAGATTTTAGCGAAGAGAGTTTATTTTTAGCGATTTAAAGTAAGCCTTGACTTTTTTGTTACTTTTTGTGTTAAGACAAAAAGTAAATTTAATCCGTTGTTTGAGCGCAGCGAGTTTCGGAGATTTTAGCGAAGAGAGTTTATTTTTAGCGATTTAAAGTAAGCCTTGATTTTTTGGTTCTTTTGTATCAAGTGGAACACCCCGATCACTATCGGGGAGGTACACCCCGATTATCTTGGGGAGGAACATCCCGATTATCTCGGGGACAAAAAAGTACATATAAAAATTTGGGTTATATTCTC
The DNA here is from genome assembly GCA_947452295.1 of Sphingobacteriia bacterium. Lineage (GTDB taxonomy): Bacteria > Bacteroidota > Bacteroidia > Chitinophagales > Chitinophagaceae > Sediminibacterium. The sequence goes on along the minus strand of CANGCK010000033.1, from coordinate 37,424 downwards.
TCATATCACAGATAATTTAATAAGAAAAATTATTTTTTAATACATGATCAACGATCAAACAAATAATAAGCCCACCGCAGGCGACTCTGATGAAATCTCTTTAAAAGAGCTCATCTTAAAAATAGGGGAATGGTACCGTTATTTAAAAACCAAATGGTTAATTATTACCTTAACAGGATTAATCAGTGGCATTGTGGGATTTGTTTGGGGGTGGATGCAGCCTATCAACTACACAGCTAAAACTACTTTTGTAGTAGAAGAAGGCAAAAGTGGTGGAAGTAGCCTATCCGGTCTTGCTTCATTAGCAGGTCAATTTGGTGTTGATGTTGGCGGCGGTGGTGGAAGTGGATTAATGAGTGGTGATAATATTTTATTGTATTTTAAAAGCGAATCATTATCTAGGGAGGTTTTACTATCTAGGTACGATAACCAGTCTAATTCTACTGTTGCAGATAAATATATTGAAGTACACAAACTTAAAAAAGCTTGGGAAAAAAATCCACAAATAGGAAAAATAAGTTTCCCATCTTACGAATTAGGCATAGTATATTCTCGTTTACAAGATAGCCTCTTACAATTATTAACATCCGCCATCAATAGAAAACAATTTAGTATTGCTAAACCTGATAAAAAAGCTGGCTTTATTGAAGTTTCTACTACTATGGAGGATGAGGGATTAGCTAAATTGTATTGCGATCGTTTAGTTGATGCAGCTGTTAAAAGGTATATGGCTATTAAAACTAAAAGGCAAAAAGCAACTGTAGATAATTTACAGGAAAGGGCGGATAGTATTATGGCATTATTAAACAGAAAAACAGCTACCAGTGCCGCTATTCAAAGTAGTTCAGCCGCAATGGACATCAATCCATTATACAAGGCAGGAACAACTGTTGCGGTAGAAACAAGTACCCGCGACAAAACAATGTTGGCTACCATGTTTGGGGAAATAACAAAAAACCTTGAATTGGCTAAATTTACTTTGAGTCAGGAAACACCTGTTATACAAGTAGTAGATTCTTCCACTTTTCCTTTGAAAAGAGAAAAAGTATCTCGATTAAAAAATGCAATTTCATTTTCATTTATATTTTGTACTTTATTAATAGCTTTCTTCGTAGCGGAAAGATCATTGAAGAATTTGTTGAAATTTTAACGTCGTTTCCTTTTACATAAATAAATGATAAATGTAACATATGTTTATATTTAGTATCAAACCTTCTAACATAATTAGATTAACCTTTTTTAATTTTTAATTTAAAGTGAACGTATTAAAATTAATTGGTAGAGACAATCCATTATTTGACAATGACATTGTAAATAATAAAACTCAAATAGATGAAATTGTATCATCTTCTTCATTTTTAGTAATTGGTGGTGCAGGATCTATAGGCCAGGCAGTTGTAAAAGAAATCTTCAAGAGAAATCCATTGAAATTGCATGTTGTTGACATTAGTGAAAACAATATGGTTGAGTTAGTCAGAGACATCAGAAGCTCATTTGGTTATATTGATGGAGACTTTAAAACCTTTGCGTTAGACATTAGTTCGGTTGAATATGATGCCTTTATAAAAGCAGATGGCAAATTTGATTATGTATTAAATTTGTCTGCATTAAAACATGTTAGAAGTGAAAAAGATCCCTTTACATTAATGCGAATGATTGATGTAAATATTTTAAATACCATTAAAACCATTCAGCAGTCTATTGATAAAGGAACCAAAAAATATTTCTGTGTTTCAACTGATAAAGCTGCAAATCCGGTAAATATGATGGGTGCATCGAAAAGAATTATGGAGCTCTATTTGATGCAACAAAGTCAATCTATACCTATCTCAACTGCTCGCTTTGCAAACGTGGCATTTTCTGATGGCTCATTATTGCATGGGTTTAACCAAAGGATTCAAAAATCTCAGCCAATAGTTGCGCCTAATGATATAAAAAGATATTTTGTAACTCCCCAAGAATCTGGGGAGTTATGTTTATTGTCTTGCATTTTGGGTGATAATAGAGACATTTTCTTCCCTAAATTAACCGAAGATTTGCATTTGATAACTTTTGCAGAAATAGCCGAAAGATATTTACAAGATTTAGGATACACCCCTTATACATGTAAAGATGAAAACGAAGCGCGAGATTTAGTGTACAATTTGCGAGTAGAAAATAAGTGGCCATGCCTTTTTTCTAAAAGCGACACTACCGGTGAAAAAGATTTTGAGGAATTTTTTGTGGAAGGAGAAACAATAAATTTAGAAAGATTTCAGAGTGTGGGTATTGTTAAGAGTAAACTTGATTTTGATAATCAAATTCTTTCCGATTTTTTAAATAGCATTCAATTGTACAAAAATAATTTGGCTTGGGATAAAGCAAATATTGTAGAATTATTTAAAAAAGTGCTTCCTAGTTTTGATCATAAAGAAACAGGTAAATATTTAGATTCTAAAATGTAATGAGAGACTTCAAACAAATAACAGATTTTATTAAAGATACATTTCCAGGAAATAATCATATTCCTCTTCATGCTCCAGTATTTAATGGTAATGAAAAAAAGTATGTGATCGAGACAATTGATTCTACTTTTGTTTCGTCTGTAGGTGCATTCGTAAACAAGTTTGAAGAAATGATGTGCGAAATTACTGGTGCAAAATTTGCTATTGCAATAGTAAATGGAACTAGTGCTTTGCATTTATCTTTAATTTTAGCAGGTGTGGAAGAATCGGATGAGGTATTGTCTCAAAGTTTAACTTTTATAGCTACTTGTAACGCAATTAGTTATTTAAAAGCTACCCCAGTTTTTATTGATATTGATAGAGACACATTAGGAATGTCGCCCTTTGCATTGGCCGATTTCTTGAAACAAAATATTGAATTGAGAAAAGACGGCTTTGCCTACAATAAACAAACCAATAAAAGAGTTAAAGCTTGTATTCCAATGCACACTTTCGGCTTCCCTTGTCGTGTAAAGGAAATTGCTGAATTATGTGCTGCATATAATATTGTATTGATTGAAGATGCTGCTGAATCTATAGGTAGTTACTACCTTGAAAAACATACTGGCCTATTTGGTTTAATGGGTACATTTAGTTTTAATGGCAATAAGACAGTTACTTGTGGTGGAGGTGGAGCCATTATAACCAATAGTGCAGAAATTGCAGCTAAAGCTAAGCATTTAAGCACACAAGCAAAAGTTCCCCATCCATGGTCTTTTATACATGACGAGATTGGATTTAATTATAGAATGCCAAATATTAATGCTGCAATGGCATGTGCCCAACTAGAGCAATTGCATGATTTTGTAGACAACAAAAGAAAGTTGGCTAAATTATATGCCGATTTTTTTGATACGATTGATATACAATATGTTAAAGAAATTTCAGATTCCAAAGCCAACTATTGGCTTAATACAATTTTATTTGACACAAAAGAAGAGCGGGATGCTTTTTTAGAATTTGCTAACGCTAACGGCGTCATGAGTAGGCCTGTTTGGCAATTAATGCATACTCTGCCTATGTTCAATACAAGCTTCAACACTGATTTGTCAAATAGTATTTGGATTGCAGATAGATTAGTTAATATTCCAAGTAGTGTAAGAAGTTGAAAAAAGATGTAATCATTGGATATTCTGGCCATGCATTTGTGGTATTAGATGTACTAAAAAGTTGCAACATTAATGTATTGGCTTATTGCGAACATATTAAAAAACAGCAAAATCCATATAATTTAGTTTATTGGGGATATGAAAAAAACAGTGAGGTTTTAAATAATCTTCAAAATTGCAATGTTTATATTGGTATAGGAAGTAATTTAATTAGAAAAAATATTTATTATTTGCTGCAACAACATAATATAAGTATGCCATCGGTTATACATAAAAATGCCACCGTGTCTGCAATGGCTAAAATAGATCTTGCTACAGTTATAATGCCGGGAGTAGTTATTAATTCTATGGCAACAATTGGGAAAGGTGTTATATGTAATTCTTCTTCTATCATTGAACACGAATGTGAATTAGCTGATTTTGCTCATATTGCACCTGGTGCAACCTTAGCTGGTAATGTTAAAGTTGGCCAAAATTCATTTGTTGGTGCCAATGCTGTTATTAAAGAAGGTGTTGTTATTGGATCAAATGTAATCATTGGCGCAGGTTCGGTTGTTATAAACAATATTGCTGATAATAAAACAATTGTAGGAAATCCATCTAAAATAATTAAATGATCAATAAAACTTTAATTATTGCTGAAGCAGGTGTAAATCACAATGGCAGCATTGAAAATGCAAAAGCACTCATTGATGCTGCTGCAGAAGCCGGGGTAGATTTTGTGAAATTTCAAACCTTTAAAGCTGAAAAGCTTGTGAGTAGAAAAGCCATAAAAGCCGAGTACCAAAAAACTAACACTGATAATTCAGATGATTCTCAGTATTCGATGCTTAAAAAATTGGAAATTTCTGAAGAATGGCATTATGAATTAATAAATTATGCCAAATCAAAAAACATTGCTTTTTTGTCAACCGGTTTTGATGAAGATAGTATCGATTTTTTAGATAAAATCGGGATACCATTTTTTAAAATCCCATCTGGTGAAATTACCAATAAGCCTTATTTACAGCATGTTGCCCGTAAAAAAAAATCTATAATCCTTTCAACCGGAATGGCTACATTGTTGGAAGTGAGTGAGGCAGTAAATGTTTTAATTAAAGAAGGAATCGATAAAAAAAACATTTCAGTTTTACATTGCAATACAGAATATCCAACACCATTTGCAGATGTTAACTTATTAGCAATGTTACAAATACAAAAAGAAATAGGTGTAGCTATAGGTTATTCTGATCATACTTTAGGCATTGAAGTGCCTATTGCTGCCGTGGCATTGGGTGCTACAATCATTGAAAAACATTTTACGTTAGATAAAAATATGCCTGGTCCAGATCATGCGGCTTCGCTTGAACCAAATGAACTGAAAGCTATGGTGATTGCAATAAGAAATATCGAAGAAGCCATTTCTGGAAACGCCTTAAAAAATCCTAGTAATTCCGAAATAAAAAACATAGCAATTGCTAGAAAAAGTATTCACCTTAAACATGCGCTAAAAGCTGGTCATATCATTACTTTAAATGATCTTGAAATGAAAAGACCAGGTGACGGTATTTCTCCAATGAAAATCGATGAGATTGTTGGCCGTACACTAGCAGTTGATTTACCTGATGAACATAAACTAGTAAAATCAGACTTGGTATAAATGAAAATAACTGTACTAACCAGTTCTAGAGCCGATTACAGTATTTATTTGCCTTTACTGAAAGAACTTCAAAGTGATGATTTTTTTGAGATAAGTCTAATTGTATTTGGTACCCATTTGTCTAATGATTTTGGATTAACACTAAATAACATTATTAAAGACGGCTTTGTTGTTTCAACTAAAGTAAATACCATGCCCTTGGGTGATGCCCCTTTTGATATTTCTTTATCAATGGGAAGTACGATTGAAAAATTTAGTGAGGTATGGATAAAGGACCAATCAGATTTAATAATTGCTTTAGGGGATAGATTTGAAATGTTTGCTGCTTGTATGGCAGCTTTTCCATTTGGTAAAAGAATAGCCCATATTCATGGAGGAGAAACTACATTAGGGGCTATTGATGATGCATTAAGACATTCAATTTCATTGGTTGCACATATTCATTTTGTTACTACAAATGAATATGCCAAAAAAGTTGAAAATTTAAGAGGGCATAATTACGGAATATTTAATGTAGGTGCTTTAAGTATAGACAACCTAACTCATCTTAATTTATTGAGTATTGATGAATTTAAACATCAATTTAATATCGATTTATCTATTCCTTCGGTGTTAATTACATTTCATCCCGAAACTGTAGCATTCGAAAAAAATGAACAGTATATCAATGAAATACTAGAAGCACTTAGTGAGGTTAGAGGGTATCAATTTATTTTTACGATGCCTAATGCAGATACAATGGGTAATTTAGTTAGGAAAAAAATAAGGGACTATGTTACTCAAAATACAAATGCTATCGCAGTAGAGTCTTTTGGAACTATTGGATATTTAAGTTGTATGAAACATAGTGCTTTCTTATTGGGCAATACATCTAGTGGTTTTGTTGAAGCATCTTTTTTTCCAAAATATGTAATTAATTTAGGAGAAAGACAATCAGGAAGAATCCTTACAAATAATATTCATCAATGCGAAATTGTTAAAGATAAAATACTTAGTGCAATCCATGCATTTCAATATTTTAATGACCAACAAAAAATAGAAGTTTATGGTAATGGCACTTCTGCAAAACAAATTAAAGCTATTTTAAAAAATATACCAATTGAATAATTTCAAAGCACATTTAATTCATTTAGATAGCTCTATTGAGCAAGCATTACTACAATTAAACGTATTGGGTAAGGACGCTATTTTATTTGCAATTAATGAAAATGGAGCATTAATTGGTGCTCTCACAGATGGAGATATTCGCAGAGGCTTATTAAAAGGATTTACTATTCATGAGCCTTTGAAGTTAATTATTCAGTCTAATCCTCGCTTTATTCGAAAAGGCGAATCTGAATTGCATAAAATAATTGAATACCGCGAAAACAATTTCAGAATCATTCCTGTTCTAGATAAAGACGATAAAGTTGTTAATGTAATTAATTTCAGATCCATGCGTTCTTATTTACCCATCGATGCAGTTATTATGGCAGGTGGTAGAGGACAGCGTTTGTCTCCATTAACCGACACAACACCTAAACCCCTATTACTTGTAGGAGATAAGCCAATTATAGACCATAATATTTCAAGGCTGTCTCAGTATGGAATTGATGACTTCTGGATTTCTGTTAAATATTTAGGCGAACAAATTGAATCATATTTTGGAAATGGTGCTGATAGAAATGTAAGCATAAAATATGTTTGGGAAGATCAACCATTGGGTACCATTGGCGCAGTATCTAAAATTAAAGATTTTCAACACGAGTATGTATTGGTGAGCAATTCCGATTTGTTAACAAACCTTGATTACGAAGACTTTTTTCTTGATTTTATTGAAAAAGATGCCGATATTTCAATTGTAACAATACCATACCAAGTAAACATTCCTTATGCAGTATTAGAAACAGTAGATGGTGCAGTTAAGGATTTCAAAGAAAAACCTACCTATACTTATTATTCCAATGGCGGGATTTACTTGATTAAAAAAACTGCACTAAAAATAATACCTGAAAATATTAATTTTAACGCTACTGATTTAATTGAGCAGTTAATAAAAAAAGGCAAAAAGGTTATTTCATATCCATTAGTTGGCTACTGGTTAGATATTGGTAATCCCCAAGATTTTGAAAAAGCACATAAAGACATCAAAAACATTAAATTTTAATGCAGATATTAGTAACTCTTTGTGGTAGAGGTGGCTCAAAAGGAATTCCTGGAAAGAATATTAGATTAATTAATGGATTGCCACTAATTGCATACAGCATCAATCATGCAAAGCAATTTGCTAAATTACATAATGCCGATATTGCATTGTCTACAGATAGTGAAGCGATCATTGAAATAGCGGCTGAGTTGGGTTTACAAACAACTTATTTGCGGCCTGAACATCTTTCTAATGATAGTGCTGGGAAAGTAGAGACCATTCAACACCTTGTAGAATTTGAAGAAACAAACAGAGGAGTAAAATATGATTTGGTTTTAGATTTAGATATTTCATCTCCCTTGAGGAATGTTAATGATTTAGAACAAGCGTTTCAAATCATTACAAATGATGAAAATGCGTTGAATCTTTTTTCGGTAAACAAAGCAAATAGGAATCCATATTTTAATATGGTTGAAATCTATGATAATGGTTATTTTGGGTTGGTAAAAAAAGGAGATTTCTTAACAAGACAATCTGCACCAACAGTATATGAACTTAACGCATCTTTTTATTTTTATAAAAGAACATTTTTTAATCAACCACTAATTAAAACGATTAGTGAACGTTCTTTAATTTATGAAATGCAACATATTTGTTTCGACTTAGATCATCCAATTGATTTTGAGTTCATGGAATATTTAATGGTTAATGATAAACTAGGATTTAATCTGTGAAAATTTTAATTGTTGGTTTAGGGTCAATTGGAAAAAAGCATGTAGATGCAATTATGTCTTTGTATCCTTTCGCAGAAATATTTGCACTAAGATCATGCAAAGCCAGTGAACCATACAAGCAGGTTATAAATATTTATAGTAAAGAAGAAATACCCGACAAACTTACCTTTGTTGTTATTGCAACAATTACTAGTGAGCATGAAGTAGTAATTCATGAAATGATGGAATTGAATTGTCCTTTATTTATTGAAAAGCCAGTGTTAAGTGAACTTATTAATGCCGTTGAAATTTCCGGGCAACTACAACAAAGATCAATTGTTAGTTATGTTGCGTGCAATCTTAGGTTTCATCCATCATTACAGTTTGTTAAAGATTATTTAGATAAGCATCAGCCAAGAATAAATGAGGTAAACATATATTGTGGATCTTATTTGCCTGATTGGCGCCCTAATCAAAATTATAGAACAAATTATAGCGCACACGCTGATAGAGGCGGTGGTGCGCATTTAGACTTAATTCATGAAATCGATTATTGTACCTGGCTTTTTGGATTTCCTGATAAAGCGTTAAGCGTAAAAACAAATACATCGTCGTTGACAATAAGTGCAGTTGATCAAGCGCGATTTATTTATTCGTATCCTCTATTTACAGTTGGTATTACTTTGAACTATTTTAGAAGAGATGCGAAACGTCAATTAGAAATCATAACCGATACAGACACACTAATGGTAGATCTGTTGACGAATACAGTACAAACAGTGCTTGATGGTAAAATACTGTTCCATGAGAAGTTAAATATGTTAGATACATACAAAAGCCAAATAAAGTATTTTTTTGACTGCATTCAATCGAATATACAGCCAATGAATGATTTTAATTATTCTGTAAAAGTGTTGAAACTAGCAATTAATGAGTAAGTTAAAAGGAAAAGTTATTGTAGTAACAGGTGGTAGTGGATTGATAGGTAAATCTATCCTGAAAAATTTATTGGATAATGGTGCGATTGCTATCAATGCAGAAATCAATGTTGAAGATAATTTAGAAGAGGGATTAATTCATTGTGATGTAACAAATAAAGTTTCTGTAAATAAATGTATTAATACTATTATTAATAAATACAAAGTAATTGATGGTTGGGTTAATAATGCATATCCTAGAACAGCTGATTGGGGTAAAAAATTTGAAGAGATTCCATTGGAGTCGTGGAAAAAAAATGTGGATTTACAACTGAACAGTGTTTTTATCTGTACTCAAGAATTGTTACTAGTAATGAAAGCACAACAATTTGGTTCTATTGTAAATGTCTCCTCTATTTATGGAACAGTTGGTCCAGATTTTAGTGTTTATGATGGAACAAATATGACAATGCCTGCTGCATACTCTGCCATTAAAGGTGGAGTTGTTAACTTTTCAAGATACTTAGCCGCATATTATGGCCCTTTTGGGATAAGAATCAATTGTGTTTCTCCAGGTGGTATTTTTGACAACCAAAATGAATTATTTGTAGCGCAGTATGAAAAGAAAGTCCCATTGAGAAGAATGGGTTTGCCTGATGATATATCTCCCGCAATATCTTTTTTATTAAGTGATGATGCTAAATATATAACCGGTCAAAATATTATGGTTGATGGCGGGTGGACAGCCATATAAATTATTGATTAATGTTATTAATAGATATATATAAAAAAATCAGATTTGATTTAGCTACAGACCGAATAGGACCTGATATCCCTTTTACTCATTGGAAACTGTACTTTCATAAATTAATGATGAAACTTTGTAAAAAAAAGTTTCAATCTTTTGCAAATACCGCTCAGATAAGACCTGGAGCATATTTTGTAGGTTGTTCTAAAATTAAGATAGGAGAACGAGTGATAATTAGACCTGGATGTAGATTTTTTGCAGAAAGTACTACGCTTGAAACATCGATAACTATAGAAGACAATGTGATGCTGGGAAGTGGGGTAAGTATTTATATCAATAATCATCGATTTGATAGGACTGATATCCCTTTAATTGATCAAGGACATTATCCAGCTAAAGAAGTGATACTAAAAAATGGTTGTTGGATTGGTGCAAACGCAATTATACTTCCGGGTGTTACTGTTGGCGAAAATTCCGTTATTGGGGCTGGGGCTGTTTTAACAAAATCTGTCCCACCTAATGTAGTTGCCGCTGGAAATCCTGCTAAAATTATAAAAAGAATTGGATAAGTATGAGTTTTGATAAAGTAGTATATATTAGGTATTTACCGCTAACAGAAGCAATATATACTGATTTGTATTTTGAAGAATTAATCAATAAGAAAATTCAAGTTGAATATTTAGATGTTACTGCTTTATTTAATAAAACAAATACGATAAATTCTTTCAATTTTTCAGGCATAATTAAAATAAATAATTATGATCAGTTGGACAACTATTTTAAAAAGAATAGTACTGAAAACGTTTTGTATATTTCTATTATGACTTTTGAATGGTCTGTTTTTAAGTTATATCGTAAGTTTACTAAGTTTAATCTTAAATTGGGGGTTTTTGCGAGAGGCGTTTTTCCAAGTTATACAATTGATACAAAATCAAAATTTAAGAAAATATTAAGTGCATTAGATTTCACTAAAATTCGCGATTATTTTGCCAATAGGATTGCTTTAATATCCAAAAAAACTGGTTGGATAAAAACATATGATTTTATTTTTAAAGCCGGAGAATTTGGATTTTGGGGTTTGGGTTTGGGGAGCGAAATAGATATTAATTATGCTAAAGTTATTGAAGTAAATACTGTTGATTATGATAGGTATTTAATAAATCCAGATATTGCAAATACGAAAGATGATAATTATATAGTTTTTTTAGATCAATATTTACCTTATCATCCAGATGTATCTTTTCTTAAAATAAAAACAGTAGAGCCAATTAAATATTATCAACAGCTCAATATTTTTTTTGAAAAGTTAGAAGCAATTACCAAAAAAAGAGTTGTAATCTCAGCACATCCTAAAGCTGATACTTATAAAGAGTTCAACCCGTTTAATAATAGAAAAATATATTTTAATCAGTCAAATGATTTGGTTAAAAAAAGTTCATTGGTATTAACTCATGCCAGTACTGCAGTTTGTTTTCCAATTTGCTATCAAAAAAGAATTGTATTAATTAACAGTAATTATATTAATGAGGTTTTACCTCAATTTGAGCAAGTTGCTAAAGCAATTAAATTTGCTTGTGATGCCACTATTATTAATATGGATGAAAATAAGCCTTTAAAAATTCCAGCTACAATTAATGAAACTAAGTATAATGATTTTAAATACAAGTACTTAACCTCTACAATAAGCGAGCATAAATTATCGAAAGATATATTTATTGAATTTTTGAAATCATTTGGTGCAACAAATTCAATAAACAATATCGCGTTATAGTATAATGAAACGTAGAATTTTTAATAGTAGATTTCGAATAGCCCTTATTTTCAATAGAAATAAATAGATGAAGCAATTTTTAAAAATATATTTCTGGCAGTTTGTTTCTATACTGTTTAATTTTGCGGCTATTTTTATAGTAACTCCCTTTCTATCTGCTAATCAAACAGTTTATGGTATATATACGCTTGTAATTGCTTCTTATATGTTTTTGTCTTACGCAGATTTTGGATTTTTAGGAGCGGGTATGAAGTTTGCCGCTGAATATAATGCACAAGAAAATTTACAAGAAGAAATTAAAATAATTGGGTTTACCGGTTTTATTTTTTTAATGTTTATATTGTTGTTTGCTTTGGGTTTTATTTTTTTAGCATTCAGGCCACAAATATTAATCAATAATTTAAGCAGTATTGAAGATAAAGCAATAGCCAGCAAATTACTTGCTATATTGGCTATATTTTCTCCTGTATTTGTAATGCAAAGGATTATACAAATTATTTTTGCTGTTCGGCTTAAAGATTATATTTTCCAAAGGGTTTTCATTGCAGCCAATGGTATAAAAATTATTGTTGCAATGTTGTTGTTTAGCAGCAAAAGTTACCCCATCGTTACTTATTTTCTAATTTCTCAATTAATAACATTGTCTGCTGTTGTATTGGGATTGTTCATCGCAAAAAAAAAATTCGGATACAATTTCAAACTTTTTTTTAAGTGTTTTAAATTTTCAAGTGAAGTTTATGAAAAAACGAAAAAAATTGCATTCGTTTCTATTTTCCTAACATTATGCTGGATTTTATATTATGAGTTAGATCCTTTTGTAATTTCAAAATTATTGGGACCTAATTATTTAGCCATTTTTGCAATAGGATTTACTTTAATGGAATATTTTAGGTCAATTTTTGGAATTGTTTTTGGTCCTTTTGTAGCAAAATTTAATCACTTTATTGGGTTGAAGGATTATAATGGATTGCATCTTTTTTTTACCAAAGTGTTAGTGCTTGCATTACCTTTAACTGTTTTTCCAATATTAGCTATTTCAATTACTATAAAAAATTTTATATATTGTTGGGTAGGAAATCAATATGTGGCATCTGTTCCTGTAGCGCAAATCTTGGTATTAAGTTTCATATTTAATTTTTTATCGTCACCTACTGGTATATTAATAATGGCTTATGAAAAAGCTAAATTGCTATATATTACCAATGCATTATTGCCATTAATTTACTGGATAGGAGTTTTAGTATCCTTTAAATTTATAGGATTGCAGGCTTTTGCCAATTTCAAAGTTGTTGCCTTTTTTATTGTTGCGATGGTTTACTTAAATATAATTGTAAAATTACTAAAGGTTAAATTCTGGTCATTTCTAAAACAGTTACTGATTCCATCAATATTGCCAATTTTGTTTATTTTGATATTTACCTCACTTACTAAGTCGTTTCTACCTTTTGAGAAAGATAAAATTAATCTCTTAATCTATTTTGTTTACAATGGAATGGTGATATTAAGTTCTTTTGTTTTATATTATCTCACATCAAAAGAATTTAGTAATAGTATAAATGATTTTGCAGCTTCTTTGTTTAAACATTATAAAACAAAATTCATTTAATTATAAGTATGTTTTTATTTTTTCGAGAACTATTGCATAACATATATATAAGTATTTGTGACTTATATATATTAACTAAATTGCAAAAAAACAATCCTACTTGTAAATTTTATGGTGGTTCTAAGATAACTAATTCTTTATTTGGATACTACAATATAGTATTTAATGATGTTTTGATAGATTCATGTATAGTAGGCGACCATACCTATATCCAAAAAAAAACTACTATATTTAATGCAACCATTGGGAAATATTGTTCTATTGCTTCCGGTGTGAGTATTGGTCCTGGTATACATAAAATTGATGGCATTAGTACTCATCCGATTTTTTATCTTTTTAATACTCCGCTAATTAAAAAGTATTCAAATAAAGATTTATTTGTTTCATCAGAGAAGACTATTATAGGTCATGATGTTTGGATTGGTGAAAGAGCAATCCTCATTGATGGGGTTGTCGTTGGTACTGGTGCCATTATTGCCGCAGGTTCAGTTGTTACAAAAAATGTAGCCCCTTATTCGGTTGTAGGTGGGGTGCCTGCTAAAGTACTAAAGTATCGATTTAATGAAAAAGAAATAGATTTTCTCTTAAAATCAGAATGGTGGAATAATTCAGAAGAATGGTTCGAAAAAAATTATCATTTATTTACAAGTACTACGCAATTTTTTGAAAAAAAATAACAAATGATAGAGTATATTAAAAGAGTTCCATTTATTGTTTATTTTTTATGCAATTGGTTTAAATATAAAAAGCTTCATTTTAAATCAATCATCAATTTTTCTGTTAGGGTTCAAGGAAAGAAAAATATTTCAATAGGAAGTAATAGTGTTATTCAAAGGGGTGGTTGGTTATTAGCATTAAAAATTGATGCTCATGAACCAGACCTTTCAATTGGAAGTTGTTGTGCAATTGGAGATTATTGTCATATAACTGCTGTCCGAAAAGTAGTTTTAGAAAACGATGTATTGTTGGCTAACAATGTATATATATCCGACAATTTGCATGACTATAAAAACATTCAAATCCCCATTATCAGCCAACCAGTTTTATTTAAAAAAGAAGTCATCTTACAATCTGGTTGTTGGATTGGTGAAAATGTATGTATTATTGGTGCAAGTGTTGGTAAAAACAGCGTAATTGGTGCAAATTCTGTTGTGACTAATGATATTGGTGATTACTGCATTGCTGTAGGGGCACCCGCTAAGGTTATTAAAAAATTTGATGAAGTTAGCCAACAATGGCTTTCTGTTTCAAACTAAATTAAATCAATAATACGCTATCAATTTATTAATAGTAAGTTTATATTTTTCAACAAAAAACTTCACAAAAAAATATTAAATACTAAAAAATTGCATGAATAAAATATTAATAACGGGGGGAGCTGGTTTTATAGGCACCAATGTTGCTAGGGCATTGGTTGCAGAAGGTTATACTGTTACAATTTTCGATAATTTTCTTCCTCAAATACATGGTACAAATAAGACATTGCCCGATGATATAAAAGATAAAGTAAACTTAGTTGTAGGTGATGTATGCAATAAGGCAGATTTTTATAATGTCTTAAAAGACCAAGATGCTATTATACATTATGCTGCAGAAACCGGTACAGGACAATCTATGTATGCTGTAGGCCATTATACCAATGTAAATATTCAGGCTACTGCAAATCTATGCGACTATATTATTAATGAGCAACATACTATCAAATCTGTAATAGTTGCCTCTTCCAGATCTATATATGGCGAAGGGAAATATTTTTCTAAAGCCCATGGATTTGTATATCCTAATTCTCGTACATATCAATCTGTTAACGATAGTTTTGAAGTTAGTTGTCCTATTACCGGAAATTTTAATTTAACTGTTCAGCCAACTGATGAGTCTTCTAAAATACACCCATCATCATTTTATGGTATTACAAAGCAAGTGCAAGAACAAATGATTATTCTTGCAACTAAACTTAAAAATATTAGCGGCTATGCTTTACGATATCAAAATGTTTATGGACCTGGTCAATCATTAAAAAATCCATATACAGGCATTTTATCTATTTTTACTAGACTCGCTTTGCAAAATGAAGAAATTAATATTTTTGAAGATGGACTTGAAAGTAGAGATTTTGTTCATATTCAAGATGTTGTTGCTGCTACTATTAGTTGTTTAAAACTAGATAATAAACAACAGCATGTATTAAATGTTGGTAGTGGTGTAGCAATAACGGTAATAGAAGTTGCAAAAGAAATTGTGTCATATTTAAAAAGTAATTCAACGATAAAAATTTCAGGTGCATTTAGAGAAGGAGATATTAGACACAATTTTGCTGATTTGCAATTAATAAAAAAAATAGTTGGTTTTAAGCCAGAGTGGGGCTTTAAAGATGGGTTACACAGCTTTATCGATTGGGCTTTGCAACAAAATGATATCCCTAGCGACACAAGCGATTATACAAAATCTTTGGGCGAATTAAAAGAAAAGGGGCTATTGAATGGATAAAATACATTTACCACTGGTTAGCATTGTTTTTACCAGTTACAATCATAAGACATTTTTAAAGCAGGCATTAGATAGTTTGGTTAACCAAACGTATTTAAATCTTGAAATCATAGTTGTTGATGATTGTTCTACAGATGGGAGTCAAGAAATTTTATTGCAATATGAAAAATATGAAAATGTAGTTTTAAAACTACAAACCAAAAATTCAGGTAGTTATGTAAATGCAAGTAATTTTGGTGCATCATTTGTAAAAGGGGCATATATACTTTTTGCACAGTGTGATGACTTTGCAGAATTAAATCAAATAGAAACACTTTTAAATATTGCTCAAAACAACCCATCGGTTGGTGTTGTATTTTCTAAAAGCAATTTGGTTGATGAAAATGGAATTGTTTTTGCTAATGATTTTACTGGTAGAGAAAGAAGTTTCAAAAACGCAATAAAAAATAATGGTTTAATTGAAAGTGCTATGATGAAAGAATTTCTTTCATTTTCTTGTGTTATTCCAAATTTAAGTGCTGCTTTAATTAAGTCTGAATTATTCAAGCAAGTAAACGGTTTGTCTAATACTTATTTTGTGCTGGCGGATTGGGCATTTTGGTTAGATTTAACTGAAAAAACAAATTTTTATTATGTAGAAAAGCCCCTTAATTATTTTAGGCAACATGGAACTACTATAAGAAGTAGTATTAAAATGACCACTCAGATTATTGAAGTCTATAAAATGTTTTATGGTCATATTGCCACATACAATTTAAGTTCATCACAAATTAAAAATATAAAAATTGGTGCTGGTGCTGTTTGGTTTTCTTATTTTGTTGAAAATAAAAAAGCATGGTTCAAATGTTTTACTACTGTATTACCTAAAATAAGGGAATTGGAGAACTCGGCACTATATTATTTATTGCTAGGCACTAAAAAACAATTGGTAGAATATTTTTACAATAAAACATCAAAAAATTAGTGATTCTTTTTAACTCACCTATTAATCATTCAAATACTTAATTAATTAAATTAATTTTTGTATTTCATAGAACGTATTCTTATCTCGTAATAAATTTTTCTTAAAAATTTTAATTAGTAATTTAAATAATAAAAAAATGGAAGTAGTCATTCTTTGTGGTGGAAAGGGAACTAGGTTGAGTGAAGAAACTGTTACTAGACCCAAACCAATGGTAGAAATTGGAGGCAAGCCTATTTTATGGCATATAATGAAGCATTACAGTAATTATGGATACAAAAAATTTGTATTAGCATTAGGATATAAGGCAAATTATATTAAAGAATATTTTTACAATTTAAGAATTTCTGGTAGCGATTTCACTATAAAAATGGATCCCGATGCATCTCCTGTATTTTATAATTTATTACCAGAAAGTGATTGGGAAATTACATTTGTTGATACAGGTGAAGATACATTAAAAGGAGCTAGGGTAAAGAAGATAGAAAAACACATCCAATCTGATAATTTTTTATTGACTTATGGAGATGGTATAAGTGATGTTGATATTAGTAAGTTAGTTGATTTTCATTTGAAGAATAAAAAAATAGCTACAGTTACTGCTGTGCATCCTCCTTCCCGTTTTGGCGAAATGGAGTTAGATGGCGAAGTAGTTGTAAATTTTCAAGAGAAACCTCAAATGGCATCCGGATACATTAATGGCGGGTTCTTTGTTTTTAATAAACAAATCATGAATTACCTTAGTGTAGATGAAGATTGCGATTTAGAATTTGGAGCACTTCAACAAATTTCTGAAGAAAAGCAATTGCAAGCATTTATACACAATGATTTTTGGCAATGTATGGATAATGTAAGAGAAAGAGACTATTTAGATAATTTGGTGAAAAAAAACAAAGCCCCTTGGTTAAACAATAAAAACGTATTATAATGTTTGGTGATATTTATAAAGGAAAAAAAATTGTAGTTACCGGACATACCGGATTTAAAGGTTCTTGGTTAACCTCATGGCTACTAAAATTAGGTGCTGAAGTTATTGGTATATCAATTGACATACCATCTATTCCATCTTTGTATGAAGAAGTTAACCTCCAATCAAAATTAATAGATCACCGTGTAGATGTTAGAAATTTAGAAAAAGTTCGTGAAATTATATTAAATGCACAACCGGACTTTTTATTTCATTTAGCAGCACAACCTATAGTATCACTTTCTTACAAAGACCCTATTGATACAATTTCTACAAATGTAATGGGTACAGCTCATGTAATGGAAGCATTGCGAGGTCTTGAAAATCCTTGTACTGCAATAATTATCACAAGTGATAAATGTTATGATAATGTTGAGTGGGTTTGGGGTTACAAAGAAACAGATGCTGTTGGTGGTAAAGATATTTATAGCGGTTCTAAAGGAGCTGCAGAAGTTATTTATCAATCATTTTATCAATCATTTTTTATAGGGCATAAATATGTGAGGGTAGCGTCTGCTCGTGCAGGTAATGTAATAGGTGGTGGTGATTGGGCTAAAGATCGAATTGTACCTGATTGTATGAATGCATGGTATAATAAAAAGCCCGTTGAAATAAGAAGCCCTAAAGCTACCAGACCATGGCAACATGTTTTAGAACCTTTAAGTGGTTATTTAAATCTTGGTCAAAAATTGTCTGAAGATATAAGTCTAAATGGCCAAAGTTTTAATTTCGGTCCTAAATCAGAAAACAGTCATACTGTATTAACATTGCTTACAGATCTTAGTAAATATTGGGGTATCAACAATATTGATGATGCCTTTGTGGTAACAGATGATATAAAATTTCATGAAGCAGGGTTACTTAAACTAAATTGCGATAAAGCTTTATTTTATTTAAAATGGTTGCCTACCTTAGAGTATGACGAACTGATTTCTTTTACTAGTAAATGGTATTATGAATTTTACCACAATAAAATTTCAATGTGGGATTATACTATTGATCAGTTAGAATTATATGAAAAGTTAGCCATTAAAAAAAATATTGCATGGTCAATATAGAAGGTGTGTTATTAACGCCGTTAAAAATGATAGACAATCCTAAAGGAAATATAATGCATGCTTTAAAAAAATCAGATCAATCATTTATTGGATTTGGAGAAGCATATTTTTCTGAAGTTAATCCGGGTGTTGTTAAAGGGTGGAAAAAACACCTGAAAATGACTTTAAATGTAATAGTTCCTGTAGGTGATATTCAATTTGTACTTTACGACGATCGAACTGGCAGCAATACATATGGCAATTTTTGTAACATAATATTGGGTATCAATAATTACCAACGACTTACAGTTCCTCCTGGCATATGGATGGCATTTAAAGGTTTTGGAAATACTTTTAATATGTTATTAAATATTGCAAGTATAGAACATGATCCAAATGAATCGGTATCATGCGATTTAGAACAAATTGTGTACAATTGGAACTAACAAAAAAAATATTAGTTATTGGTGGCGCAGGTTATTTAGGTGCCCACATATCGTTAGTACTTAAAAATGCAGGATATGATGTTACAGTATTTTGCAGGTCCTTGCCTTCTGCTGCCAATGAAGTTTTTAATGGAATAAAAATACTTAGGGGCGACATTGCCCTTGAAGAAACAATTAGGGAACTTGTATTAACGTATTATGATGTAGTTATTCATACTGTATCTTTAGATCATAAGATGAGTGAATCATTAAACATTAGTCAAGTAAATAACATAAATGTTAATGCTACATGGTTGATGTTAGAAAAGTTTTTAATAAGCTCTTCGAAAACATTCATTTATTTATCTACCATTCATGTAATTGGCAATTTAGTTAAAAAGTCAATTGATGAGGATGTAGAAAAAAATCCGAATAATATTTACGCACTTACCCATTCATTCTGTGAAGATTTGTGTAATTATTATCAGCGCAAATCAGATGCCAATTGCTTTGTTTTAAGGCTTTCGAATGGATATGGATCTCCTATTTTTGTAGAAAATAACTGGAATTGGTTGGTTGTAAATGATTTAACTAAAATGGCTTTTGAGCATAAAGCTATTGTTTTAAACTCTGAGGGAACTGCTACACGTGATTTTATACATAATAGCGATATAGCAAATTGTATTCACTATTTAATTTCATCAAATACAAGCGGTCATAAACTATTTAATGTTTCCTCTGGCAGGTCAATTTCATTGTTACAGCTTGCGCATCTTGTTCAAGATATTTATGAAGTAAGGTACAAAATTAAAATTCCGGTTTATTATAATACTAATATAATATCAACTGCTTCTCCTGTTATAAATCATCAAAATAATATCAATAATACAAAGCTCAAAAATTTCGGCTTTTCTTGTAAAATACAAATTGAAGAAGGCATAAATGAAGTGTTTAATTATCTAGAATCTATCAGCAATTATGCCAAAAGTTAGTGTAATAGTTACGACATATAACAGAAAAGATTTATTAGGTGAAACGATTCAATCAATTCTTAATCAAACATTCGTTGATTTCGAATTGATCATTGTAGATAATTACTCTAATTACAATTTTGTAAATTATGTTACTGGCTTTAATGATTCTAGAATAAAGCCTTTTCAAAACGCTAATAATGGTGTTATTGCAGTTAATAGAAATTTTGGAATGAGGAATGCAGAAGGTGAGTTAATAGCTTTATGTGATGATGATGATCTTTGGGAATCAAATAAGCTAGAAAAACAATTAAATTTATTTCTGAAAAATAATAAAATTACTTTAATCGCTACTGCTTCTTCAATTATAGGTAAAGTTAGTAATTCCTTGATACAAAAAATTCGATCAAAATTATTGCTTTTTATATTATCGTTAAATCTTGTGCCTGCAAAGTATATGTTGTTGATATTTTATTATATTACTAATTCATCTGTAATGTTTAAAAAAAGTATTACAGAAAAAATTGGGTTGCTCAATGAATCGATAGAATATATTGCGGTGGAAGATTACGATATGTGGCTTAGAATTAGTAGAATAGGTAAAATATATTTTCTTAATGAAAATTTAGTAAAATATAGATTCCATAATTCACAGGTATCTAATGAAACTATTTCCGAAACAAATAAAAAAATAACCAGGGTTGTAAAACACCATTGGCATGAAATGAATAAGCTTCAAAAAATCATATTTTCTTGTAAAAGAGTACAATGGAAGTAATGCATTCATTGATACATAATGATAAAAAAAACAAAAATTCAAGAACAGGCTTCATTGACTTAAATTCCATTTTACAATGGATTAATATTTTATTCTGTATATTATTTATATACATATTTAAGGAAAATGGCCCAACACAATATGTAAATAAATACACTATATATTTAGGTGTTTTGCTTTCTCTACAAATAGCTGTATTTCTTTACTTTGAGAAGAAGCGCCGTGATCCATTTGTATTGTTGCTATGTTTTCAAATGGTCATGTATTTTATTTTAAGAATTGTAAGTTTATCCTTAGATTTTTATTCGGTAGTCTTTGAAAGATTTCCTTTTGAAGCATCAAACCTTAATAACGCAATTCTATTTATTTTATTTGCAAACATATCTTTATACTTAGGTTTAATATTAAATAAAGTTAAAGCTATATCAGACAACCCTTTGGCAGAATTAAAGTCACAGCCTAAAAACGCTTATAATGTAATTATTGTTTTGTTCATTGGCTATTTAATGGGGTTGTCGGGCACATTGGGTTTTGTAGTGGTGGATGCTTTCTTTTCTATTTTAGGGGCACTGTTTATTAAATTATCAGTAATTCTATTCATGATAATAGTGTATTTATTTATGTTTAAAAACAAGCTGCCAAAATCAATATTTAACATATTATTATTGGGTTTGTTATTATTTATTTTGATTCAAACATTGACTGGAAGTAGATCTGCCATTCTTACCATTATAAATTTCGCAATATTCTCTTTGCTTGCTATTCACGGAAGTATTAAAATTAAAAAATGGACATTGATGGGTTTTTTAATTTTAATTCCATTAATGGTAATTTTATTTTTGATGGCCACTTTTTTGCGACCAAGATTGCAAGAAAAAAGAGCGGTGATTGGTAGTGAAACATTTGAAGTTATTGGCCAGTTTGATGTACTACAGACTATGGGTAATGACGCAAAAATTGTTTTAGCACCGGTTTTTGATAGAATTGGATTTTTAGATTATACTGCCGAAACAATAGCCAATTCTGATAAATATTATCCAATCTTAAACCCATTGTATTTTCTTAAAAGCACCATAGATAATGTGTTAACACCCGGGTTCGATGTATTTGATGTACCCATGTCATCCAATGCAATGCGTTTTATGTACATGAAAAATTTCGGCCCACCACTTAAATCAAAAGTTACTGCCGAAACGTATCAATCGGATGAATTTACTTTATATGGTGAGTTTTATGTAATGTTTGGTAAATGGTTTTCTTTGGTGCCAATTTTTTTTATTGGATTTATCACCAAACGAATTTATTTGAAAATAAAAGACCAATACGAATACTTTTTCATTTTTAAACGTAGTATAGTATTAGCTGTTTTTTATACTCTTCTTAATAGTTTTGGTATAGATTGGCTTTTATTGGATATTTTAGGATTTATATTCACTTACAAAATATTTAAAACTTTTTTTAAATTTTATAAAATAAGTAGTACGTAAAATATAGTTAATCCCTTTTTCCTGATTTTAAAATAAAATTATTTGTTTATGAGTTTAGCAGCCAAAAAAGTTAAAGTGAACAATAGACCCTACCAAATATGCACCAATTGCATTATGGATACAACAGATTCCTCCATAACGTTTGATGAGAATGGTTTATGTGAATACTGTGAAAATTATTACACCACTATTCTACCTAATTGGCATACTGATGAAAGAGGTGAAGCACACATTATGAAAATAATGGAAAAAATTAAAAAAGAAGGAGAAGGGAAAGACCATGATTGTTTAATTGGAATTAGTGGTGGATTAGATAGTTCTTATTTGGTGTATTTAGCAAAAGAAAAATTCGGATTAAGACCTCTATTATTTCATGTAGATGCTGGTTGGAATTCCGATATTTCTACGCATAATATACATTCAATTGTTGATGGATTAGGATTAGACTTATATACCGAAGTGGTTAATTGGGACGAAATGAAAGATCTTCAGAGAGCTTTTATTAAATCGCAAGTTAGAGATATAGATTTGCCCCAAGATTTAGTTTTCTTTTCTTCATTGTATAATTTTGCTGCTAAGCATAAATTCAAGTATATATTAACCGGGGGAAATTATTCTACAGAATGTGTTCGAGAGCCTTTTGAATGGGGGGCATATTTTCAAACAGATATGCGATATGTAAATGACATACATAAAAAATTTGGTACTATCCCACTAAAAACTTTCCCAACATGTGATATATTAAAGTATAAAATATTGTATCGATTCATAAATGGGGTAAGAGTTGTTAAACCTTTAGATCATGTGCCATTTATAAAAGCAGATGTAATTAAATTATTACAGGAAAAATTTAATTGGACACCCTATCCGCACAAACACCATGAATCTCGCTTCACTAGATTTTATGAAAGCTTTTGGTTGCCCCGAAAATTCGGTTACGATCGTAGGAAAGCACATTTTTCTAGTTTAATTTTAACCAATCAAATGACTCGTGAAGCTGCGTTAGAAAGAACCAGCAGGCCTGAGTTGGAAGAACAAATATTAATGCAAGAGTTTGAATATGTAGCTCAAAAACTAGACTTTACTGTTGAAGAGCTGACTGCATTATTTAATGGGGAGAATAAATGTTATAAAGATTATAAAAATAAAAGTAATCTCATTACATTAGGAACAAGAATTATGCAATTATTAGGGTTAGAAAAAAGAGCATTTAAATGATAACAATTATTGATTATGGCGTAGGCAATATCAAGGCATTTTTAAATGTATTTAAACAGTTAAATATTCCTGCAATTGCAGCAAAAGAAAAATCTGAAATCGAACATGCCACTAAATTAATTTTACCAGGTGTGGGTGCATTTGATCATGCAATGGAACGATTGAATAATTCTGGTATGAGAGAAGCGCTTGATAGAGCAGTATTAAAGAATCAAATACCAGTTTTGGGAATATGCGTTGGAATGCAAATGTTAGCTGCATCCAGTGATGAAGGTGAATTACCAGGCTTGGGTTGGATTGATGGCACTGTAAAAAAGTTTGATGTAAGTAATATGAAGCAACTTACACATTTACCACATATGGGTTGGAATGATGTGTTGCCTGTAGGAAATCACTCATTATTTGATGAACTGCATGTAGATGCACAATTTTATTTTTTACACTCTTACTATTTTCATTGCAATAATGCCAATAACATACTGGCAATGGCAGATTATGGTGGCAATTTTACTTGTGCAGTTGGTACTGATAATATTTATGGTGTACAATTTCATCCGGAGAAAAGTCATCAAAATGGAATTCAATTATTGAAAAATTTTGCAAATTTAGTTAATGCTTAGACCTAGAATTATCCCGTGTTTATTGGTTAAAAACAAGGGGCTTGTAAAAACGGTAAACTTTAAAACGCCAAAATATTTAGGCGATCCTATAAATGCTGTAAGAATATTTAACGAAAAGCAGGTTGATGAATTGATGATTGTAGACATCGATGCTACTGTTGAGAAAAGAGGCCCCGATTTTAAAATTATAGAATATTGGGCTTCTCAATGCAGAATGCCCCTATGTTATGGAGGAGGAATTACTACTATTGATGAAGCTAAGACTATCTTTGGTCTTGGAGTAGAAAAAGTTGCCTTGAGTGCTGCTGCTGTAAATGATCCCACATTAATAACTAAGATTGCCGAAAAAGTAGGAAGCCAAAGTGTTATTGTAGTGTTAGATGTAAAAAAGAACAAAAATAACCAATACGAGGTTTTCACCCACAATGGTCTAAAAGCTACGGGTATTGATCCTATACATTTTGCTAAAAAAATGCAAGATTTTGGCGTGGGAGAAATAGTGATTAACGCCATAGACAATGATGGTGTAATGAAAGGATATGATTTTAACTTAATTGATCAGGTGCGCAATGCTGTTAGTGTTCCGATGACTGTTTTGGGTGGTGCCGGAACAATTAATGATATTGCAGAATTAATAAAAAGATTCAAGATTATAGGCGCATCAGCAGGCAGCTTGTTTGTTTTTAAAGGCATATACAAGGCTGTACTTATTAATTATCCAAGCCCTTCCGATAAAAGAAAACTAATAACTGAAGCGTTGGGTATAGATCAATAAATTTATTGGTCATCTTTTTTTAGTAATTGCATAAATTTCCTAGATAATGAATGTATTGTTTATAGCACCTTTGCCTCCTCCATTGGCTGGTCATTCTTTGGCTGCAAAAGTTTTTTACGATCACTTGTCAACAAAACATAATGTTACTGTAGTAAATTTTAATAAAACAAGTTTTAAAGAGGGGTTTAGTAGTTTTAATAGAATTTTCGAAGTACTTGGTATTCTTTGGAAAATTGCAAAAGTTTATAAAACTGCAGATGTGATTTATATAACCATATCAGAATCATTTGCAGGTAATATAAAAGATCTTTTGACTTATGCTATTTGTTCTAAAAAGATAGATAGATTTTATGTTCATTTACATGGCGGTAGTATTAAGCGGCTTTTATGGGATAAATATCCTTTGTTACATCGAATAAACAAATATTTCCTTAAACAAATTGCAGGAGTAATAATTTCTGGTGAATCCCATAAAGAAGTATTCGATCAATTTGTAGTACCTAATAAAATTCATACAATACCTAATTTTGCTTTAGACTATTTGTTTGCTGAATCGGAACAAATTATTAATAAATTCAGTACAATTGGTCCCATCCGTGTTTTATATATGAGCAATATGATTGATAAAAAAGGATACGATCAACTTGCTTCAGCTTATATAAAATTGCCAAAAGCACTCCAACAACAAATAATTATCGACTTTGCTGGAAGATTTGAACTAGATATTCAAAAAGAGCGTTTTGAAAATAAAATAAAGGATTATCCTGGTTTAACCTATCATGGAGTAGTTGACGATACTCAAAAACAGCAGTTATTTTTTCAATCACATGTTTTTGCTTTACCCACTTCCTATTTTGAAGGTCAACCTATTTCAATTTTAGAAGCTTATGCCGCAGGTTGTGCTGTGATAACTACGGGCCAAAGTGGTATTCTAGATATTTTTAAAGATGGTGTGAATGGTATACAAATGGGCGATGGGTTATCAGATGCCATAAACAGCACCTTGATAAAAATGATTGATCAAAAAAATAGATTGTCGAGTATTGGGTTAAAGAATGCTGTGCTTGCCAAACAATTGTACAGAATACCTATTTACGCGCGTTCTCTAACAAGTGTATTAGAATTATCTGTTGCACAATAAAAAATATAATTTATAATGTTAAAAATATTGGTTACTGGTTCTACAGGATTCATTGGTGTACATCTATTAAAATCACTAGTTGATACACCATATACTATATATGGTACCAATAGTAAAATGGGTGATATTGCTGTTTCTGGCACTTGGGATCAGTATCCACCTGCCGATGTAGTGATTCATTTGGCAGGTAAATCATTTGTTCCTGCAAGCTGGAAATGTCCGGAAGAATTTATTCAGTGTAATTTAATGGGAACAGTGAACGCATTAAATTTTTGTAAAAAGCACAATGCTAAATTAATTTATTTGAGTTCATATTTATATGGCAACCCTATTTCATTGCCAATTCCTGAAACTGCTGGGTTAGTTACACCAAATCCGTATGCATTGTCTAAAAAAATGGCTGAAGAAGCATGTAAATTTTACGCGAATAGTTTTGAAATTGATGTTACAATATTACGGCCATTCAATGTATATGGCCTTGGACAATCAAAGGATTTTTTAGTCCCCTTATTAGTTCAACAAATTAAAAATGGCGAAGATATTCATATTAAGGATTTAAATCCTAAGCGAGATTATGTGTATATTACTGATTTGGTAAATGCTATAATCGCAGCAATACCAGTAATAAAAAACTTCAATATTTTTAATATTGGTTCAGGTGAAAGTTATTCTGTGGCAGAATTAATACAGTTAATGCAACAAATAGTTAAAACTAATTTAAATGTATTTTCATCCGATGAAAGGAGAAGAGATGAAATTATGAATACAATTGCAGATATATCGAATGCAAAAAAAATATTAAATTGGAAGCCCAACATCAATTTGGAAGCTGGGCTAACTGAATTATTACATGCAGAGGCATGATAGAATGACAGCAATAAATTACAAATTCTCAATAAAACCTATTTAAATGTTTAAAGACAACATTTTATTAATTACAGGAGGCACAGGTTCATTTGGAAATGCAGTGCTAAAGCGATTTTTAAATACAGATATAAAAGAAATCAGAATATTTAGCCGTGATGAAAAAAAGCAACACGACATGCGTGTTGAATTGCAAAATCCTAAAGTAAAATTCTATATAGGTGATGTCAGAGACTATAATAGTATTTATTCTGCTTTAAGTGGAGTAGATTATGTTTTTCATGCCGCAGCATTAAAGCAAGTTCCTTCTTGTGAGTTTTATCCAATTGAAGCAGTTAAAACTAATGTATTGGGTACTGAAAATGTTTTGAATGCAGCTATACAACAAAAAATAAAGAAAGTAATTTGTTTAAGTACCGATAAAGCGGTTTATCCAATTAATGCAATGGGTATATCTAAAGCCATGATGGAAAAAGTAATGGTGGCTAAATCTAGAACTTCTGGTGATACCATTTTAGTTGGTACTCGTTATGGAAATGTAATGGCTTCTCGTGGTTCGGTGATTCCTTTGTTTTATGAGCAAATTAAATCTAATCAACCGCTTACAGTTACTGATCCCGATATGACTAGATTTATGATGACGCTAGATAATGCGGTAGAATTGGTATTATATGCATTTAAAAATGGAAATTCAGGAGATATCTTTGTACAAAAATCACCCGCATCAACTATTGGCGAATTAGCAGCAGCATTAATAAAAATTTATCAATCGAACCAGCAAATTAATGTGATAGGAACGAGACACGCTGAAAAATTATATGAAACACTATTGGCAAGGGAAGAGGTTTTAATTGCAGAAGACTTGGGGGATTATTATCGAGTCCCTGCAGATAATAGGGATTTGAATTATAATAAATATTTTACGGAAGGAACAGAATTAGTAAGTAAGGTAGAAGATTATCATTCACATAATACAAAACGATTAAGTGAAGAAGAACTTATTAAATTATTAAATAGTATTGGATACGAATCAAACTAAATATGGCTCAATTAAAATTAATTACTGTTTTAGGTACAAGACCTGAAATAATTCGTCTAGCTGAAATAATAAAGTTAGCAGATAAAAATTATAATCATATTTTGGTTCATACAGGACAAAATTATGATTACAATTTAAATGAAATATTTTTTGACGATTTGGGTTTACGAAAACCAGATTATTTTTTGGGTGTAGCAGGTAATCACCTTGGTGAAACAATCGGAAATGTAATTGCCAAATCTTATGAGGTTTTTGTGAAAGAACAACCCGATGCGTTATTGGTATTAGGTGATACAAATAGTGTGCTTTGTACAATTGCCGCTAAACGATTGAAGATTCCTATATTTCATATGGAAGCTGGTAATAGATGTTTTGATCAAAATGTACCAGAGGAAATCAATAGAAAAATATCCGATCATATTAGCGATATAAATTTAACCTATACAGAGCATTCTAGGAGATATTTATTAAGTGAAGGTTTTAGAAAAGACCATGTTTTTGTTACAGGTTCCCCGCTTTTTGAAGTATTGAAAAATAATGAAAGCAAAATTCTTTCCAGCAAAGTATTAACCCAATTAAATTTAACACCAAATAAATATTTTGTAGTTAGTGCTCACAGAGAAGAAAATATTGACCTTAATGAAAACTTTCAATCATTGGCAAGCTCGTTAAATTGTGTTGCTGATAAATATAAATTACCCATTATTTTTTCAACACATCCCCGTACTCAAAAAAAGATAGTCGAAAAAGACATTCAATTTCATCCATTGATTTCTAATATTCCACCATTAGGCTTTTTTGATTATGTACATTTACAAAAAAATGCCCTTTGTGTTTTATCGGATAGTGGTACAATTAGTGAAGAGTCTGCAATGATGAATTTCCCTTCAGTAAGTATAAGAACTAGTACTGAAAGACCAGAAGCAATTGATTCGGGTACTGTGGTTTTAGGTGGAATTAAAAGTGATGAAGTATTAAATGCATTAGAAGTTGCACTGAATACATATGATGCGAATACAATGACTCTTCCCGACGAATACCTAATCAAAGATGTTTCACACAGAATTATTAGAATCATACAAAGTTATACAGGAATTGTAAATCGGGTAATTTGGAATAAAGCATGAATAAACAAAAAATATTAATACTTGGCTCTGCAGGTATGGCAGGGCATGTTATTAAAAGTTATTTACAGTCATACCCACTTCAGTTTGAAATTCATGATGTTGCACGTTCTAATAAATATACAACCCCCAATTATCTATTAGATGTTACAGATTTTGCTGGAGTAGAAGAATTGATTAATCAATTGCAACCACATTGTATTATTAATTGCATTGGCATTTTAAATAAAACTGCAGAAGAAAATCCAGACTTAGCTATTTTAATTAATGCTTATTTACCCCATTTTTTAGAAAGTATAACAAAAAATACAGTAACAAAAATAATTCATATTAGTACTGATTGTGTATTTTCTGGCAAAAAAGGCGCTTATATTGAAACAGATTTTAAAGACGGAATTGGCTATTATGCTCAAACAAAAGCAATAGGCGAAATTAATAATGCTAAAGACCTAACTATTAGAACCTCTATTATAGGTCCTGAATTAAATGCTAGTGGCATTGGGTTGCTTCATTGGTTCTTATTACAAAAGTCGCCTATTAAAGGATACTCAAAAGCTTATTGGAGCGGGGTTACTACATTTGAGTTAGCTAAATTCATTTATGGTGTTTTAAATAGTCATTTTGAAATGTGTGGGTTGGTTCATCTTACTAATAACAGTAAAATAGATAAATTCTCACTACTCCAAATATTTAAAACTGCTTTCAATAAAAACGATTTATTGATTGAAGAGTATGATAATTATACAATAGACAAATCTCTTTTAAATACGAATACTTCTTATCAAATAATTGTTCCAACATATAAGATGATGATCGATGAAATGAAGAATTATATGATTGAATACAAAAATTTGTATAATTATGAATTGTAATCTTTTGTGCGTTAGTATTGAGATCAATTTAATGGTGATATTATAAAATTGCTAACAATTGAATAAATCATTAAAAATGATTAAAACATGGATTGTAACTCAACTTTTTTATCCAGATGAAACATCTACTGGATATGTAATGACTAAAATTGCAGAAACATTAGCAGATGTAAGTGAAGTTAATGTGATTTGTGGTTCATCATCCTATCAGTCTAATAAATTAAATACTGATAACACAATTGACGGGAGGATTAATATAAATAGAATTAATACTCCAAAATTAGATAAGAATAAACTAATTAACAGAGTATTTCTTTTCTTTTATTTTACTATTGCAGTTTTCTTTAAAATTGTATTTAAAATTAAAAAAGATGATAAACTGATTTTAGTAACTAATCCACCAACATTATTGGTTGTTATTGGTTTTCTAAAAAGAATAAAAAAATTCAAATTAATTATAATATTGCAAGATATTTTTCCTGAAAATGCAGTTGCTTCAGGTATTATAAAAACGAAATCAATTTCATATCAATACATTTTAAAAGCCATAAATTATGGATATAAATCTGCTGATCAATTAATTGCTTGCGGTTCTGATATGGCTGATTTTTTTGTTAAAAAGGGTATTACTAAAAATAAAATTACTATAATCCCTAATTGGGCTGATCATTTAATGGTTTTACCAGATTCTACAATCAATAGGCAAGAATATTTTAATTTAAATCTGGAAAATAAAATTGTAATAGAATTTGCTGGAAATATAGGAAGAGTTCAAGGATTAGAAAAATTCATCGATTTATTTAACAAAATGTCTAATCCTAATTTAGTATTAATAATAATTGGTGACGGGGCTCATAAAAAATTACTACAAGATTTAGTTTTATTTCAAAACATTTCAAACGTTTATTTTTTTGAATCTAAACCAAGAAATGAACAACACTTATTTTTAAATAGTTGCGATATAGGATTAGTAACTCTTTGTGAGGGTATGTATGGACTAGGTGTACCTTCAAAAGTATATAATATAATGTCTGCAGCTAAACCAATTTTATATATAGGGGATAAGGGTTCTGAAATCGATTTGTATATTAATAATGAAGATATTGGTTGGAGCTTTAATTGGGAAAAGGAAAATGCAATAATTAGCTTTTTAAATGACATTGCTCAAAGCGAATTATTAAAAAGAAAAGGAGAAAATGCCAGAAAATTTGTACTTGCAAATTTTACTGAATACATTGTGTTTGAAGAGTATAAAAAAGTATTGACCCGAAATATTTAATGTAATGAATGTCTTATTAACTGGTGCTAGTGGTTTTCTTGGAAAGTATATTCTGAACAGCATAAAAAAAAATAGTAATTATAAAACACTTGGGAGAACCTATTCAGATTATTTGTTTGATATATCTACATCAGTACCTAAATTTAAAGAACAATTTGATTTGATTATTCATAATGCAGGTAAAGCACATTTTATACCTAAATCCGAATTTGAGAAAAAGATATTTTATGATGTTAATGTTCAAGGTACAATTAATTTACTCGAAGGATTAGCTAAATCTTATATTCCTAGATACTTTATATTTATCAGTTCTGTTAGTGTATATGGTATAACAAAAGGACACTTAATTGATGAAACTACGCCATTACTTGCAACTGATTCATATGGGCTTAGTAAAATTCAAGCTGAAATCACTGTATCTGATTGGTGTAAAAAGCACAATGTAAAATGTACTATTCTTCGATTACCTCTTGTAGTAGGTGCTAATCCACCGGGTAATTTGGGTTCAATGATTAGGGGTATTAAAAAAGGGTACTATTTTAATATTGCAGGTGGCAAGGCAAAAAAAAGCATGGTATTAGCAAATGATGTATCACAAATTATTTTACAAGTTGCTGAAAAAGGTGGAATATACAATTTAACTGATGGAATCAATCCGACATTTTTTGAACTAAGTACTATTCTTGCATCTCGTTTTAAGAAAAAAAAGATTCTAAATTTACCACTAATTTTTGCTAAGTTTCTGGCATTAATTGGTGATATTGTAGGAAATAAATTTCCATTAAATTCCGATAAATTATCTAAAATCACTTCAACATTAACTTTTGATGATTCAAAAGCTAGATTATCATTTGGTTGGAATCCAAATAAAGTATTGGATAATATAAATACTTGAAAAAGTAATTTAAATAACCACAAAAAAATTTGAATTAATAGTTTCTGGTTACTTTGAATCAATTTAAATTAATCGAATTCGATTTAATTACTTAACTAAATTGATTAGATAATTTTAATATTAATGATTTGTTAATGAAAAAAATATCATCTCTTAATTTTCCCTTCCACATTATATTTTTTTCAATTCAGCCCATTTTATTTTTATATGTTAAAAATGCCAATCAATTAAATTTCGAACAAGTTGCAAAGCCAATTATCCTCACTTTTATAATTTCTTCATTTATTGCTATAATTTGCAAGTCCAAACTAAACTTTACTTCAATTACTTCACTTTGTATCTTTTTTTTTTATTATCAGTATCTAATTTATTTAAAATTAAATGCTTTTTTTACTCCACTTAAATTTCCCATAAACCCATTTCTTTTTTTTATTTGTAGTTTGCTATTGTTGTTTTTACTGATCAGAACAATTTATAATAAAAATGTCAATTCTTACTTTAATATTTATTCATTTTTTATATTGATCTCTACTGTATTTTATTTTGATACTTTTAAAAAATCAATATCAAATAAATCCGAAACAATTTCATCAAGTAATAATCTTCGAAACTCAAATAAAGATATTTACTATATAATTTTAGATGGATATCCTAATTCTACTACATTAAAAACTGAATATGGGTTCGATAATCATTTATTTATAAATTATTTAAAGAATAAAAAATTCTATTTAGTACATAATAGTATAAGTAATTATTCTTTGACCTTTTTATCCTTGGCATCTTCTTTAAACTGGGATTATGTTAATCGAGAAATTGATGATGTAAAATCAATTGACAGAACTACTTTTTATAGCTTAATACAACAAAATAAAACATTTAATTATCTTAATAAAAAGGGCTACACTTTTATTAATTTATGTTCTGGTTGGGGCCCAACTCAATTTATGAAATCTGCGGATATTAACATTAGTTTGAACAATAAAGTAAATGAGTTTACCAATATCTTATTGAATACTACTATTTTGGCTTATATGAAATCTTATATCCCTGTTTTATATACTAATACAGAAGTAATTGATCATTCATTTTCTACACTTTGTAAAATCTCGTTAATAAATAAAAAGAAATTCGTACTTGCGCATATTCTTTGCCCTCATGATAATTTTGAATTAGTAGAACCTAATGATGTAATTACACCATCTACATTTTCCAGAAAAGCACTATATATTAAAACAATTGATTCTTTGAATAAAAAAGTAATTGCTACATTGAATAGTATTTTGAATCAATCAAAAGAGAAACCTATTATTATAGTTCAATCAGATCATGGTACTTCTTTTGGATTTAATGAAGCTGATTGGGCTAACCCAACAGATAAAGTACTTAAAGATAGAATGAGGAATTTCAGTGCAATATATTTTCCTGATATAGACCTGGCAGATTCATTAATGACTATTTCGCCAGTAAACAATTTTAGATTATTGTTGAATAATTATTTTGATGAAAAGCTGCCTATTCTAAAGGACACTTCTTATTTTTCAAATTATATCGCACCATATAAATTTAAAAATGTAACAGAAATTGTAAAATTTAATTAATCTATTTTTTCAATAAATACAAAGTCCTCGCACTATCTGCAATCTTGTGCTTCTCTATGATTTTGAAATATTTCATCAGGCTTTTCTCAAAGCCTTCTTGTGTATACAATTCAGTAGTAATACCTTTATTTTTAGAAATTATTTTAACCTTTTGGTCTTCCTTATCTATAAATTCAATTATTGAATACTGGGTACTTATGTTTGAAAAATAATTGGCTATTTGGTTAAAGTTCAAATAATTGGTAAAATATAAATGGTGTATTAATGCTAAGCCAAAGGTCATTTCAGACTTTGCACGTACTAATATACTGCTAAATTCTTTATGGTCAAATCCCAAACTAGGAGTAGGCTCCGATATTTCTCCAATTAATGTAAGTGTTTTTTCATCCTTTATTTGTGATTCAATTCCATCTACACAAATATCATCATATTCCACAGCTATAACTCTAGTTGCATATTCTGCAGCAATAAAAGAAAACTTCCCCGTATTGGCTCCCAAATCTAAAACTGTTTCCGGTTCAATATCATTCAACCATTTGCGTATCATTTGTTCTTTGTCTACTAAGTAAGCTGCTGATTCAATATCATTTTCATAATAATTAACCCAATGATTATTGAATTGGTAAGCTTTCGTCCATTTAGAAATAGTTGCAAAAATCATTTTATTTAAAGAAAGTATCTTTTCTAAGCTAAATCCTTTTTTAGTCACTTCCTTCGTTACTGCTATTTCAGATTTGCCAGAGTACTTGCCATGTAAATGAATATGTAATAATGTGGTTAGATTAAACCATGATTTAAGGGGCAACTGCTTACTAATAAAATCCAATGGCATACCCCTCAATGCACTCATTGTTAATTTACCCCATCTTGTACCGTTGTAATGCATCAATGAAATTGGCCCCAGAAATTCCTCACAAAATTGCCTATATGCCAACCATGAATCATTCTCTTTAAAAAAAATGAATGAACTGGTATCAAACATAATTGCCTTACCACCTGTTAAATAAAAATTATAGGGTGTGGCATCTTTTAAAATCATACCAAATTGCAATGCAATATGATTGATTCGTAAATATGCCAGTATAGCTTTTACCCATTGGGAATAAGACCATTCAAAGGGGTAACTTTGGAAATTTATTTGTGTTGGGTACAACAGCTTGTATACATTGTAATTAGCTTCTTCTACAGGTAATTCTTTGTGAGCTACTAATAAGTGCTTTTCTACCAATGCATCATACAAACCAGACTGCATTAAATGGTCATATTCTGTTTTGTATTCATTGAAAATGTAACGAAAATAACCGTTTTCTTTCTTTGTTACTCTTGCAGCGGTATCTCTAAATGAAATTTCATTAGGTTTTGTCATGACTTAATCTAAATTATCTAAATCAACCTCTTTTTTGGTTTTTCCAAATATTCTTAGCCTCAAGTAAGCAACTATTTGTTTAAAAAATACTAAAATGGTTAATAGTCCAGATAATATTGCTTGAAAAAGTAAACTACCAGAACCTGGATCTATATAAATTAGTGAATCAAACATAAAAATAAAACATTATATAATTGCAAATGTATCTTGTTTATTTTTATTAATCTATGATTATCATCATGTTTTTAGATTTTTAGTTCATTTGTTTGTTACTTTTTATTCGTAATTCATCCTTTTTACTTTATAAAATATTTTTTATCCACCCCCATTTGCTAAAATAATAAATTGCACTTCTTATAGTAATCAATTTATATTTCAAATGCTTATGAGTTAAACCGGAATAAATATGTGTTACTTCTGCATGAGGGTAATATGAATTATGACAAAATTCCAGCATTCTTCTTGTTAAATCAGCATCTTCTAAATACATAAAATATTTTTCATCAAATAAACCAGATTGTTTTAATATTTCTGTTTTTAAAAACATAAAACATCCAGATAAAAACGGTACGTTGTAAATAATATCATTTAGATCAAGATCTTTAAATTCAAACTTGTTCATTCTACTTCTAAATAATGAATGATATTTTTGTGGAATGAATCCTCTTAAAAATAAATCTAAAACAGTTGGCTTTCTTTTGCACAAATATTGTGGTTTCCCATTTGGGTAAACAATCTTAGGCATTAAATGGCCAATTTCTTTGTTCTGTTCCATGAATAGTAATATAGATTCTAACGTGCCTTTTATAAATGAAATATCAGGATTAATCACCAAATGATATGTACTATTTAATTGAATTGATTGCTTTATAGCAATATTGTGTGCAGCGCCAAATCCAACATTTTTTGAATTGAAAATATATTCAATTCTTTCATCATAGACAATATCTTTATATATATTGGTTGGCGAGTTATCTACCAATATTATTTTAATGTTTAAGTCAGTAGCTAATAAACAGTGTATAGTTTCCTTTAACTCATGTAGTGGATTTTTATATATGACTATACTGCATATTATACTGCACATCTTGTCGGGATTTTTCATTCTGTAAATTCTAATAGAAGTCTATAAAATTTAACTTTATTATATTCAATTAATCACAAAATTTATTATCAAACTGTAACATAGATTTATTTATCCATTTTAATTTAAATATTTATTAAAAATTCATTAATATTGATTTATTCTATTTCAACCAATAAAATTTCAGATATTCACTTTCCAATTAAATAAATTAATTTTATGTTAAATAAACTACTAGCCTTAATTATTTTAATTATTTTATTCCCCATTTTTTTAATAATAGCAATATTTATTTATTTTGAAGATGGTTTTCCCGTTTTCTTTCATCAAAAAAGGGTAGGGCTTAACTATACTTTTTTTCATATATACAAATTCAGATCTATGAAAAAAAATACGCCCAATGTGGCAACCCATTTATTAACCAACCCACAACAATATTTATTAAAAATCGGAGGCATTTTACGTAAATTGAGTTTAGATGAATTGCCCAACCTCATCAATATTATTAAAGGTGAAATGGTTTTTGTTGGCCCAAGGCCAGCCTTGTATAATCAAGATGATTTAATGGCATTAAGGGTAGCTGCTGGAGTTGATAAATTAAAGCCAGGTATAACAGGTTGGGCGCAAATAAATGGGAGAGATGAAATTTCAATTGAGAAAAAAGTAGATTTTGAAAAAGAATATTTATTACGAAAATCATTTACATTCGATATGTCAATAATAGTTAAAACATTTACCAATGTATTTTCTAGTAAGGGTATAGCACATTAATAAAATTAAAATAATATTTCCCTATCGTTTTTAATTGTTACAATCCTTCTTCTAATAAAATAAATAATTCGTTGTACGTAAATTTGAAATGCATATTGTTTATCTGAATTAATAATTACTTCTTCATGTATCAATAAATCTGATAATATATTCAATTTGTTTTTCCATCCATTGACTAAATTTAATCTAAATAAAATCTCAATTAAAGTTTCATAAATAGTATTGTTAATTTTTATAGTTGGTTGATTTAAAATATCGATTGACTTGTTGAACATAAATTGGATTGGAAAACGTTGATACTTTAATGAGAAAGGTTCGTTGAAAATTATTTCGTAAATTTGAAATCCAAGTTGTATTGATTTTTTAGCTTTTAATTTATCAACTAATTGCCAAAAAAGTTGTTCATCGAAATCAACAAAACAATAATATTTAAGATCAATCAACCATTTTAATCGCATCCACCTGTGTTCTGATCCATGCATTAATAAATATACCAGTGAAAACTCTTTTGATAGTACGTTAAAAGTTTGGTTGTTATAGTTACAAATACT
>CANGCK010000032.1 GCA_947452295.1 Sphingobacteriia bacterium | reverse complement strand
GTAGCCGGCACATTTAAAACCTGGAAGAAAGAAACCCTGGAAGTAATAAAGCAGCGACTGTAACTATTAAATTTAATGCATCTTTGTAGCAGGTATTATGAAAAAATTGGATTGGTATATACTCCGGAAGTTCCTTACAACATTTTTCTTCGCAATATTTTTATTTGCGGTGATAGCTGTTGTGATAGACGTTAGCGAAAAAACGGATGATTTTGTTCGTTCGCAGTTGGGAGTAAGAAGAATCATTACCGATTATTACTTTGGATTCATACCGCATATCATTGCGCTGCTATTTCCATTATTTGTATTTATAGCTGTAATATTTTTTACTTCAAAAATGGCAGGTAACAGTGAAATTATTGCTATGCTGGCAGGGGGAGTTAGCTATGCGAGGTGGTTGCGACCATACTGGATTGGCGGCGCTTTTTTAGCTGTTTTGCTATGGTTTTCCAATCAATTTATCGTACCCAAAGCCAATCAAATACGCGGAACATTTGAAGCAAAGTATGTAGATGCTAATTCAAGCTATAATGCATTGCTTTATAAGCCCAATAATATTTATTTACGGATAGATTCTTTTACGTATGCAGGTATTTATTCATATGATACAGCTACAAAAAGAGGGGGGCCATTTTTTCTTTATAAAGTAAAAAATAACCAGGTAAGCGAAAACTTGCGATCAGACTATATCAGTTGGGATACAGCCACTAAAAAATGGAAGGTAGAAGGGATTATTTCGCGCAAATTGTATCCATTAAAAGAAACAGTATTGCAAGAAACGTTTAGGCAAATGAGTTACAGTTTCCGACCTGGTGATTTGGGAAGAGATAAATATGCAAAAGACAAATTAACCTCACCAGAATTAGACCGATTTATTCAGTTAGAAGAGTTGAGGGGGTCAGAAGGCCTTAACAGCCTTAAAGTAGAGCGGTATAGAAGAGATGCGACTTGTATCACCGTATTATTATTAACATTAATAGGTGGCATTGTAGCCGGTAGAAAAGTACGCGGAGGAAGTGGTGTACACTTAGCCGTAGGCTTTATAACAGCGGCAATGTTTATTTTAACAGATCGATTCTCAACCATATTCTCAACCAAGGGAGATTTACATCCACTAATTGCAGCCTGGATACCCAATATGATATTTGTATTTGTAGCGCTTTATCTCTATAAAAAAGCCCCTAAATAATTGCGTTAATTTTGCAGCTATAGCCCTATAAGTTTTGTTATAGTTGCAACTTCAATTACCTTTGCAGCATGGTAGATTTTAAGTCTACCGAACAAATACAATTGCCATGGGAGTTTTTAAAGAAAGGTTCAAAGCAAAATCAGATGCTGCGAGCATAGAAATCAAAGAAATCATTAAGGAACACGGAAATAAAAAAGTGGGAGAAGTTACTTTATCCCAAATTTACCAGGGTATGCGTGGTATAACTGGATTGGTTTCCGAAACAAGTCAGTTAGATGCACAAGAAGGTATCAGATTTAGAGGATATTCTATTCCTGAATTGCAGCAAAAATTGCCTGCAGCAACTAAAGGTGGAGAACCCTTGCCAGAAGGATTGTTTCATTTAATGTTATTGGATGAGTTACCTACTGAAGCAGAAGTAAATCATCTTACCAGTGTATGGCAGCGTAGAAGTCATGTACCCAATCATGTATTTGCTACCATCGATGCTTTGCCATTAACTACCCATCCAATGACAATGTTTGTAGTGGGTGTAATGGCGTTACAAACAGAAAGCAATTTTTCGAAAGAATATGCCAAAGGGCTCAATAAAAAAGATTATTGGAGTTATACGTATGATGATGCAATGGATTTGATTGCACGTTTGCCACGTATTGCAGCGTATATATATAGAAGAAAATATAAAAACAATGAGCACATTCATCCGAATGGCCTATTGGATTGGGCGGGTAATTTTGCGCATATGATGGGGTATGATGATGAGAGCTTTAAAGAACTCATGCGCTTATACATGACCATTCATGCCGATCATGAAGGTGGAAATGTTTCTGCGCATACAACGCACTTGGTGGGCTCTGCATTAAGTGATCCGTATTTAAGTTTTGCTGCTGGTATGAACGGTTTAGCGGGACCATTACATGGGTTAGCCAATCAGGAAGTGATTAAATGGATATTTGAAATGCAAGAGCAATTGGGAACAGATAGTCCAACCAAGGAGCAAATTGCTGAGTATGTACAAAAAACATTAACATCGGGTAAAGTTGTGCCGGGATATGGGCATGCGGTATTACGCAAAACAGATCCGCGCTTTACTGCACAGATGGAGTTTGGTAAAAAACACATGGCCGATGATAAACTGGTGAACACGGTTTGGAATATTTATGAAACAGTACCACCAATTCTTCAATCACTTGGAAAAATAAAAAATCCTTGGCCCAATGTAGATGCCCACAGTGGAGCATTGTTGGTGCATTATGGGTTTGTGGAATATGAATTTTATACTGTGTTATTTGCAGTGAGTAGAGCATTAGGCGTAATGGCCAGCTTATGTTGGGATAGAGCATTGGGCTTCCCATTAGAGCGCCCAAAATCTGTAACAACTGATTCAGTTAAAAAGTGGATTGATGGTAAAGATGAAATTTGGGAATAAGGATTAATATGGAATGATGATAATTAATCAGTCTCTTCGGGTAAAAAACGGAGGGACTGTTTTGTTTGGAGGGAGGGAATCAAGCTGAATTTAGCCCCACCCGTCAGACCATGGTCTGACCACTTTTCAGTTTTGGTGTTAAAAAGTTAGCAATTGTTCTATTGATTTAAGATTTTCCTGTGAAATAAAGTACTCATTGCTTCTTCCGTCTGTACCACTTTTTATACGGTCGATTAACAGACTGTTCCTATCATGATTGGATATAGACCATTTATTGTTGATTGCAGAGATGATGTCGCTTCTTTTTCGTTTTTGTAGATTGGCCGATTTGTTGAACATGCCTAACGCTCTATTGATTTCATCTATATTGGTATATCGGTTGTGGTTGTTGATATTATCACTGATTAATTTAATTAAAGCTATTTCAATACTATTGAATAATTGTTGATTGGGGTAGGCAGATTGAAGTGATTGCGGTAAAGAAGTAATATTTGTATGTTGCGCCGGTAGAGCGGCAATGTCATTTGCAACAACCGAACTTATATGGTTAATAGAGAGGCGTTTCGTTTTGTATTGTTGATAGAAGAAAAATCCTGCGGCAAGCAGTATCAGTGCTGATATAAAGATTAGCCAATATTGTAAGGAAAGCTTTTGATTAATAGGGGTATAAACTAAATGATTGGTCATTACAAAGTCGCTATCCTTGAATACAATTGAATCGATGTGTGTCGTTTTTTGGGGATTGCCATAAAACAGTTTATTCTTTTCTACCCAAATAAGTGTTCCATAAAGCTGCGTAAACAAAATATGGGCAATTTTTGCGTTATTGAGCACCTTAATGCTATTGCTGATTAGATCCCAGTATTCAATACGATCATTTCTTTTAACCAATAATCCGTTATCTAAATTAACCAGTAGATACGAGCGGTTTTTGTTTTCAACAAGATTGGCAGTTAAAACTCCCATGGAATGCCATGAATTTGTTTGAAGATCTAGCTCCATTACAGAATCTACCTGAACAATATCTTTTTCCGGATCATTGTTTTTGACTGCCTGGTTGCCTTCTATATGGTAGAGAGAGAGGATTTTACCCTGCCGATGATTATACCAAACGTTGGGCATTATTGGTTCATTATAGAGGGGTACTTCTTTATTTAAAGGAACAATATCCCAACCTTTAGTTTGGCGCATAAAAGTTCTTAGCTGACCGTTCCACCTCCAAAACCCGTAACCACCTATATTGTAGAGGTTGTTGTTGTAAAAGAAGGCATAGCAATTGATGTTGTAACCAAAATGTTGAGTAGAATCGATTCTGTTAAACTGTATGGTAGGCTTTTGAGGATCTAAGGAGTCCGATTCATATACAATGCCTGATGCACTCAGGTAAACATATAAACGCTTATTGTTTAGTAATAAAATATGCGCATAGTTTTTAAAATTATCATCATGAATAGGAAAGATTGTAATTGGTTTATTTTCATGCTGCCCTATTGCAACGCCTGTAGGTTTGCCAATGGCTAAGCGTTGTAGAAAGGGGGTGTTGGGGATACTAATGCGCGATTGTTGACAAAATGATCTAGCTGGAAAAATCAGCAGAATTAAAAAAATAAAAAAAAAGCGTAAAAAGCAGCACTTCATAAACAGTTTTATTTTTTGCAAAGTACAGCATATTGAATTTATAGAAAGGATAATTTGTTAGTATCGACAAATAAGATGGTAAAAATGGAGATAAAATTGGTGAGTAACCAAAAAAACAGAATTATTTTTTAATTATTGTACGATTAAATGTTATGGGTTGATTTATTGGAATGCAAGCTTTTAAAGCATATGGACAAAAAATAAAGTACATAGATTAAATAAATAGGTTACTCACCTAAAAAACGACCTATTTCGTAACTGAAAAAGGGGGAATGGGTGGAGGAATGGGGAGTTTTGTGGTGGGGAAATTTATTTGCGATGCGCAGCCGTATGAAATTTCTAAATTAAAAGCTATATGAGTAACCTATACTAGCTAAAAAAATGTAGTCAACTAAAAACTTTATTATGATTCCAAAAGTGCTATCAATTAGTTTGTTTATTTTTATTTATGTATTAACATCTTGTACAAAATCTGTAGATTATTCCAAAGACATTTCCGACTTAAAGTTAGCAGTTAGCAATTTGCAAAAAAGGTCAGATTCTTTAGCAACAGTGTTAAACAATTCAAACACAAACCTCAACAATCTTGGTAAAACAGTTGATTCAATTAAATCTCAAATATCATTTATACTTTCACAATTAACAAGTTTAAATTCTCAGTTAGTAACTGCAAATGCTAATATAACAAGTATTAATTCTCAAATTTTAATATTGAATCAGCAGTATGCAGATTTATTGATTAAATTAAATGGGATTCTTGCTCAACTCGCTTTAGAGCCTAATTGCTTATCCGAAGGGTTACTAGCTTATTATCCTTTTAATGGTAACGCTGGTGATAGTAGTGGTAATGGAAATCATGGTACAGTAAATGGAGCAACACTTTCAGAGGATAGATTTGGCAATTTTTCGAAAGCTTATAAGTTTGGTACTAGAAAAACGATTATAGTTAATAATCCGTCATCAGCTTTAAATCTTACAGGAAGTTTTTCAATTTCTAGCTGGTTCAAATTTGATACATTGGCTACTTTATATAATGGATCAATGTTGATTTCAAAGCATGATGGAGATATAGGTTCGGATGGTTGGACATATGGTATATGGAATCCCAATCATAATTTACAAACACAGAT
Source organism: Sphingobacteriia bacterium (assembly GCA_947452295.1). Classification (GTDB taxonomy): domain Bacteria; phylum Bacteroidota; class Bacteroidia; order Chitinophagales; family Chitinophagaceae; genus Sediminibacterium. The sequence continues at coordinate 33,163 of CANGCK010000032.1, read as the reverse complement.
TTTGAATTTTCAGGCTAATGATCAATTTAATACAAGCACATACCCTGATTCTACAGGTATTGTAGGAGCTAGTGTTTGGATAAATTTTATAGTAACATATGATTTGCAAAATCAATTACTAAAATATTATAAGAACGGTAAATTGGTTTTATCAAAAAATATTCTTTTCAAGGTGATTAACAACCCTAAAGCATTGACAATTGGCTTTCAAAACAGTAGTTCTGGAACTTACTTAAATTATTTCAGGGGCTCAATAGATGACATAAGAATTTATGGTCGAGTGCTTGCAGCTGCAGAAATTGAATATTTATCAAATCATTAGTATAATTTAAGTTGATTATATATTTCATTGCATATATACAAGATGATATAATGTATAAATATTATCGATAATTTTTTTATTAGAATTAAAATTGAATGATTTGCTTAAAGCCGCCTTTTCGTGTTAAAAACTGAGGCATTATTTTTTGAGATAATTTATTGGAATGCAATTTAGTAGAGCTAATGTTTAAAAATAAAGTGGATACATTGTATAAATAGATTATTCACTAATAAAGCTGCCTATTAGTAACCCAAAAAGGGGATGGGTGGAGGAATGGGGAGTTTTGTGGGGCAAATTATTTATATTTTTTTAATGCTTATTAATATGAAAGATAATATATACAATTCATTTTATTCTAAAAAAACATTGTATGAGTTAATTGAACAATTGAAATTGCATAGAATCACTGGCAATACTTTAAAAGAAGATTGGTATCAGGCTTTAATAGTTCACCTTTCTGAACGAAATCTTTTAGAGAAAGAACGCAAACTTATCGAATACATTTTATCTACTGATCCTAAAATATTAGAAAAGGAGAAAGAAGAAAAAGATGTAAATACTTCAAAGACATATAATTATGTTATAACTAATCCTGATAAAATTGTTGAAGCAGGAGCCTCTTTAAAAAATATGGTTTATTTAATCGCCGTGATGATTTTCTGTTTAATTGGTAGCGTTTTATTTCTTAATACTCAAAGGGATTTAGAAGCTATTAAGAACACTTACATTTTTATGAGTTTTATAGGAATAGTCTGTAATGTTTCCGTTTTAGTCAGTCTTTATGCGGCGGGCGATAATTTAGAAAATTCAGTTACTAAAACTGATAAATTTATCAAAACAGATGATCTGCATAAATAATAAAATGTTTTGTATCGATTTTTTTAATATTAAAAATAGAATATGATCAGTCAAAATCAAAATGGATTAAAAAGTCCGGAAAAAAATCCGGGAAGTTTTTCAATAGATGAAAATAAAATCCGTGTAAAAAATTTAAAAGGTCAAACCAGTGTTTTATTTGAAGATATTTCTTCGATAACTTGGGAGAAAATAGCTATTCCTAATGTGTTACTAATAACGATTGGTGTATTTTTAATATTCTTTGGTCCGATGTATGCACTAACATTTGCAGCTAAAAATAATAGTGATGATAGCTCGTTAAACTTTATTATGATTTTTATTATAATTGTTGCAATTGGTATGATAATAAGTGGTATTGTGAATAAGAAAAAATGGGAGGATGTAGTTGTCGAAACAAGAGGAGGTTTATTGCTAAGGTATTCTGTAGAAGACGGATTGGCTGAATCAGAAGTCAATAAAATTGAACATGCAAGAAGGTCATTTCTAAAATAAATGCGAAATAAAAAAGTACAAATTTTATTTCACCTGAGCTCTATTATTTTGGGTGGACTATTGTATATATGTTTTCGTACTCCAAATTTGTTAATGTTTAAATGGGCATCAGTATTGCATTTGAATAATGTTATAACTTATTTTAGGTCAAATTGTATTAGTACGTATCATATTTCTGATTGGATTATTTTTTCACTTCCAGATGGTCTTTGGATGTTTTCTGGTACAACTCTTTTATTATTAGTATGGAACAATGAAATAACTACAAAAAATTTGTATTGGCTTTTGCTTTTACCATTTTGTGCAATATTTTCTGAATTATTGCAAGGTTTACATTTATTAAGAGGAACTTATGATTGGGTTGATATTATTGCCTATGTAATTGGCTTTATTTTATCTGTTTTGTTTTTTTCAAATATTAAATCTATTACATCATGACTTTTAAACATGTTTTATCAGCTTTTATTTTAGTTATTTTTATTGGAATTGGATTTGGATCAGATGAAAATACTAGCTCAAATAATACAAGTTCAAAAAATAGTAGTACCGAATCAAATAGCACTGAAATCAAAAAAGAAAAAAAATGTGTGGGCTCCAAAAACTGTATTACATCTGTTCGTAGAAATTTTGTAAATACAGGTAAACAAATTTTGGGAGAAGAATATTTGGGTGAAGGACAATTTGGAATTTCCTTTATGGATATAAGTAAAGGTAGTTCATATAATACATTTAACTCAGTTGTTACTACAGATTGCGATTGTAATATTATAAATGTAGTAGTTAACCCAATGTAATTTTAGGATAATTTTATAGCAAAATTAATTGAAAAATATCAGTATAAATACGGAGTAAATGGTGTTTTGATAAGGTGTAATTTAGAAATACAAAAATGGTGTGGCTGAATAATTTAAATTGATAACTATCTAGAGAAATTATATGAAAATTTAAATAACCTATTTTATTCTTAGTTAGTGGATTTACGAACTAATAATACGTAATTCTAATTGCTAGTGGCAACCATAAAACAAAAAACTGCGGATAGAAATTTATGACAGAAAAAGCAAAATTTGAAAAGCCAGAAATTGAAGGACCGTTGTATAATCAATTATCAAACGGTTCATTAAACCTGTGGACACCAGGAATACGATTTGAAAGAATTTTTGGTATTGATGCGTCTCTATTTTCAAACAACCAATATTTTTGGAGTTTATTTGGACAATCCTCAGTAAATATTGGGATAACAGCAAGGGTATGGGTAACTATTCCAATGCCCCTCCAACTAATTAAATTTAATCAGATTTAGAGTTATTAGTAAAATTACAATAAATGACTCCCGTTAATTTTTAAATAGCGCATTCATTTTAATCTCTTTTTGAACTAGCCCTATATATTTTCCGAAATTTTTAACGCCATTGGTGGTAACTATAGTAAGAAAAACTGTTTTCCTTGTCTTGCTCTTTTCTCTAAACACATCAATTTTTGTTTGCAACTCTTTTGCGTATGATTTTGTTATTTCAAATTCATTGATTGAAAATTTCATTTCACACAAATTGATGCACTGGTCTTGTCTGTCAATCAGCAAATCAATTTGTACACCATTTTCTTCCTCTTTTGAAACATACCGCCACATATTGTGTTCTGTATGCACACTTTCAATTCCCAATGCAGTTTTAAGCTGTTTTATATGTTTCATACAAATATTTTCAAACGCATAGCCACTCCAGCTAATCCATGCTGATGTTGTTGAATATTTTGCCCAACTACCTGCTCCTTTTAGTTTGCCATTCTCAATGAACTTTGTGTAAAAAAGTGAGTATTCATCCACTAATTTATAGATGCTATCTTTTGAATTTTTTCCAAATGGTGTATATGCTTCTATAAATCCAGATTCGTTTAATTCCTCCAGCAACTGCGTAGTTCCTCCGCCAGATTGCAATTTACATGTTTTAATGATTTCATTTCTAGTAAGACCTTTTCCTTTTTTTGCCAATGCTTTAATAACGTTCATGTGCATAGCTGCATCATCAAATAAGGAATTAAATAAATTCTTAAATTCATCATGTAAAAATCCATCCTTTGTAAAGCAAATTCTGTCAATTGCTAACATTGCGCTTTCTCCTTTCTCTATCATCTTTAAATATTGGGGTACGCCCCCCATCACCATATACAGTTGTATTAATTGATAGCGATCAAGTACAATTTTTCTTTGTTTTAAAAATGCTTCTGCTTCACCTAGCGTAAATGGCATAAGTCGTATTTTTCTTGTCACTCTATTGTGCAGCCCCCCTTTATTATTGATGATGTTTTTTATCATCCATGCAGCCGCAGAGCCACAAATAACAACCACTAAGTTCTTTTCTTTGGAAGCCCACATATTCCAAAAATTTTCAAATGCTTGCATAAATCCTGAACGCGGGGTATGTAGCCATGGAAACTCATCTATAAATACTACCTTCTTTTCCTTTTTAAGCAGTGGTTTTATGTATTCAATTAGTAATGTAAATGCATGCGTCCAACTTGTAGTAGTAGTAATTGGGAATCCGGTTGCTTTAGACATTGTATCGCTAAACAATTCTAATTGCTGGTGTAATGTAGCATGATGTACACCGGAAAATTCAAATATGAGTTGTCTCTCATACGCATTTCTAATTAAATAGGTTTTGCCAATTCTGCGACGTCCGTATATCGCCAGTAATTCTGCTTCTTGTGATGCAATGATATTTTTTAATTGCCTTTGTTCTATTTCCCTGCCTATGATTTTTTCCATTTGTCCGATTTCAATGTTTGGATGGTTCTATGTTCCGCCAAATCAATGAAAAATTGTACGAGTTGGCGAAATATATACCTTTTATATTTTGCCAAATCTATGAAAAAATATATGATTTGGCAAAATATAAAACTTTTGTATTCCGCCAAATCAATGAAAAATTATACGATTTGGCGAAATATAGCTCTTCTTTATGCTGCCAAATCTTAGTGAGTACCCCCTTTATAACCCATTCATCAACTTAATCTCATTCCTATATAGAATAATTTTTTTCTCATTTTCCAATTGTTTCAACAATCTGGAAATTACCACCCGGGAAGTTGCCAATTCGTCTGCAATGGTGCTGTGCGATGCTTTAATAACGCTCGATCCGCTGAGTCGTTGTTTCTCTTTTAAATAAGCAATTAAGCGTTCATCTAATTTATGAAAGGCAATACTTTCAATTGATTTGAGCAGTTCAATGAAGCGTTCATTAAAACTCCTCATTACATAGTTTTTCCAGCTAGGGAATTTACACAGCCATTCATCTAGTTTGTTGTGAGGGATGGCCAGCAGCTCCACATCATCTTCCGCAATGGCTTTTACTTCACTTTTCCGGGCTTCTAAGCAACAGCTATAAGCCATGGAGCAACTCTCGTTGTCTGATAAATAATACAATAAAATTTCATTGCCATTGTCATCCAGCTTATACACTTTCACTGTACCTTTTAAAACGATAGGCATCATACGGATGTATTTACCATAATCCATAATCAAGTCGCCTTCTTTAAAGTATTGCAGTGTACCGGATGTGGCCATTTCCTGAATTAATTCAGGCTCAAATACGGTAGATAGTGAATCCAAGTTGCTCATATACCCATTTATTATGTGCTAAGATAAGTAATGTAATGAGTTGTGTTACATAAGTTACAGTTTAAGCTTTTTGATACCAATAGTTTTGCTAACTCAATAGATAGACTATGGTACATAAAAAACAAGTATTTTTTTATTTTTTTATTTGTGCGTTTCTAGGCAGTAAAGCCCAGGATACTGCGAAAGTGCTGCAATTAACCGATGCAATTAAATCTGCTGTAGAACAAAATCGGCAGATTTCATTAGCTAAAAAAGATGAGCAAATTGCACAGGCTCAGTTTAAGCAAACAGAAGCTATCTGGTTGCCTCAAATCAATTTTTCTTATACCGGTTTTACCACCAACCAGCCCCTGAATGCATTTGGTTTTAAACTACAACAAGCCAATGTACAGCAAGCCGATTTTAACCCCGCTGTATTAAATCATCCGGGATCAACTGGAAATACATTGACACAATTAAGTTTGCAACAGCCTATCTTCAATCAGGATCTGACTTATATGCGTAGGGCAGCTTTAAAGCAAACTGAAGTATATGCATTGCAGGCAAAGCGCACAAAAGAAGCGGTTGAAATGCAGGTGACCAATACCTATTTACAATTAGAATTTACGTATGAAGTAGTTCATCTACTGAAAGAAGTATTAAAAACTGTTCAGGAAATGCATCGCTTTACAAACGACAGGTACAACCAAGGTTTGCTGCAAAAATCTGATGTATTAAATGTGGAAGTGCAGGTTAAAGCAGCTGAAACTAATTTGGCAGAAGCCCAGTCTCAAATCAACAATATATCCAATCAATTAAGTTTACTAATGAATACGCCTCCGGGGGTAGTATATCAAACTATACCGGTAGTAATGAATTTAAATGAAACAAATGCATTAAATGTTTCTACAGATAGAGCCGATGTAAAAGCTTTATCTACTGCTGTTTCGGCTTATGATCTTGCTATAAAAAGCACTAAAATGTCGATGTTTCCTAAGTTGAATGGTTTTGCCAATTATCAACTCAATGATAAATCTTTGGTAGGTTTTGGTGCGAATAGTTATATGGCAGGATTGCAATTGTCGTGGGATATTTTTAAAGGCAATCAAACCAAAAATAAAGTAGCTGTACAGCAATTAGAGAAAAATAAGTTGCAGGAACAATTACAAGATCAAATTGCTAAAGGTAATGTGGAGATTAGAAAAACCATGGCGGACTTACATGATGCAGCATATAAAATAGATCAGCAAACCAAAGCGGTAGAACAAGCAGCTGAAGCATTGCGCATCATGCAGAATAGATACAGTCAGGGCTTGGTAAATACCACCGATTTGTTGATGGCGCAAACGCAATGGGCACAACAAAAAATGTTGAAGGCACAGGCAGTGCTTATGCAAAAAAGCACCGCTACTTATTTACAATTTTTAACTACCAATTATTAAAATCACTTTATAAACAGTAGCATATGTTATTCAAAAAAAATAGTTTAATTATTATGGCATCAACTGCTGCAATCTTCATGGCAAGTTGTGGCGAAAAAAAAGAACAGGCTGCATCATCAGAACAGGCGCCAGTATTGGTTGAAGTGAGTAAACCTGCCGGCACTTCTGAAGAAGGTTTTATTGAAGCGAGCGGTCAGGTGGAGTCTGCCCGTTCTGTGAATATTACTACTCGTGCAATGGGTTATATTACGCAGCTGTCGGTTAAAGTAGGTGATCCTGTAAAAGCCGGTCAGGTATTGTTTGTAATTAATAGTGCCGATATCAAAGCGAAGAGTGCGCAAACAGATGCCATGATTGCACAAGCTGATGCTGCTTTAAAAAGTGCACAAAAAGATTACGACAGATATACCGCTTTGTATAAGCAACAAAGCGCCTCTGCAAAAGAATTAGATCAGGTAACGCTGCAATATCAATCGGCCAAAGCAGCTACCGATGCCGCCAAGCAAATGAAAAATGAGGTATCGGCTAACTTATCTTATACTACAGTAACAGCGCCGTTTTCAGGCATTGTTACTCAAAAGTTTGTAGAACAGGGTGGAATGGCTAGTCCGGGTATGCCGGTGCTTACCATTGAACAAGCCGGTAGTTTACAAGTAACTGCATCAATTGCTGAAAATCAAATTGCGCAGCTTAGTCTGGGTAATTCAGCAACTATGAATATTGCTTCTGCCGATGAAACGATAGAGGGGAAAATAATTCAAATCAATCCTTCCTCACAATTTTCCGGTGGACAATACGTGGTGAAGATTTCATTGCCCGCTAACAACAAACAATTATATGCAGGCATGTTTGTCCACGTGCAAATTCCAGTAAAAGCAAAGACTCTTGTGAACAAAGACTTGTCAGGTACAGTGGTGGTACCTATTAAATCTATTATTTATCGCGATCAATTAACGGGCATTTATACCATTAGTTCTCAAAACACCGCTTTATTGCGTTGGGTGCGATTAGGTAAAACAATGGGCGATCAGGTAGAAGTGCTTTCGGGCTTATCTAATAGTGAGCAGTTTATTCTTTCGGCAGAAGGAAAATTATATAACGGAGCTTCTGTAAAAATTAAATAACAAGTAATGGAAAAAGGTTTATCAGGAAATATAGCAAAAGCATTTTTACAGTCGAAGTTAACCATCTTGTTAATGATTGGTTTTCTCTTGATTGGCGGATATAGTACCATGTTGATTCCACGGGAGGAAGAACCACAAATACAAGTACCCATGGCCGATATATTTATTGGTTATCCGGGAGCTTCTCCCAAAGAAGTGGAAACAAAAATGGCTGCGCCAATGGAGAAATTTATTTCTAACATCAAAGGAGTAGAGTATGTGTATTCAACTTCTATGCAAGGTCAGCTAATGCTGATTGTGCAGTTCTATGTGGGGGAAGATGTAGAAAAATCTTTGGTGAAATTGTACAGTGAAATAATGAAACACATGGACATCATGCCGCAAGGCGTTACCATGCCCTTAGTAAAACCACGAGCCATTGATGATGTGCCTGTATTGGGTTTAACATTGTGGGGAGAACAGTATGATGATTACCAGTTAAAACAAATAGGACAAGCACTGTCCAATGAAATTAAAAAAGTTCCCAATGTAGCAGAAGTAAATATTTCGGGCGGAAGAAATAGAGAAGTAAGCGTGGTGTTAGATAAATCATTGATGGCATTAAATGGAGTTGATTTTTTAGGAATAAGTAAATCCATTCAAGCAAGTAATGTGCAAAATGAGTCGGGTAAACTCCTTAAAAATGATTCTGTTTTTGCTATTCAAACAGGCGATTTTTTAAATACAGCCGATGATGTTGCAAAGTTGGTAGTAGGATCAAAAAATGGGCAGCCTGTTTATTTGCATCAGGTAGCAAAAGTAGCAGAAGCAACTAGTACATCTTCACAATATGTTTTCTTTGGTTATGGTAAAGCTGACACTGCCGGATTGAATAACTACAAATCTACCTATCCAGCTGTAACATTATCTATTGCTAAAAAGTCCAGCGCAGATGCAATGAAATTGTCAGCTGAAATAAAAGCTAAAGTAGAACATTTAAAAAGAGATCTGATCCCAGCTGATTTGCAAGTTGCTGAAACAAGAAATTATGGAGATTCTGCTTCACATAAAGTAAGCGAACTATTGTTTCACTTATTTATTTCTATAGTAGTGGTTACACTCTTTGTAATGTTGGCAATGGGATGGCGTGGTGGTTTGGTAGTATTTCTTTCTGTGCCGGTAACTTTTGCACTTACATTATTCAGTTATTATTTCATGGGGTACACACTGAATAGAATTACTTTGTTTGCATTGGTATTTATTACGGGTATTGTAGTAGATGATTCAATTATTATAGCAGAGAATATGCACCGGCATTTTAAAATGCGCAGGTTACCGCCATTGCAAGCAGCCATTTTTGCAATTAACGAAGTAGGTAATCCTACCATTTTAGCAACTTTTACTGTAGTTGCAGCGGTGTTGCCCATGGCATTTGTGTCGGGTATGATGGGGCCATACATGAGTCCTATGCCTATTGGCGCTGCTATTGCAATGATGTTGTCTTTAATTATTGCATTAACTCTTACGCCATATTTAGGCTATATATTCTTACGTGAAAAAGAGCATCATGGTGGTGAACAAGCTGAGAAAAAAGGCACTACTTTGGAAGAAACCGGCATTTATAAAATTTATTATAAAGTCATTCAACCCATGTTAGAAACCAGGTGGAAGCGTTGGACATTTATATTGAGTACGGTGGTAATATTAATAGGATCAATGTTGTTGATAACTTCAAAAGCAGTGGCAGTGAAGATGTTGCCCTTCGATAATAAAAATGAATTTCAGGTAATCATTGATATGCCGGAAGGAACTTCATTAGAAAAAACACAAGCAGTAGCTGCTGATATTGCTAATTATGTTGGTACACAATCAATGGTGAAAAATTATCAGGGATATATTGGCACTTCTGCTCCAATTAGTTTTAATGGATTAGTAAGACACTATGATTTGCGAAGAGGAGAAAATGTTGCAGACATCCAGGTGAACTTAATTGATAAAGAAGAACGCAGTATTCAAAGCCATGATATCGCTAAAGAAATGCGAGAGCCATTACAGAAAATTGGGGCTAAATACAATGCTAATATTAAAATTGTAGAAGTGCCACCAGGCCCTCCGGTGCTTTCTACTATAGTAGCCGAGATTTATGGACCGGATTATACACAACAAATTGCGATAGGAAAACAAGTAAAGCAATTGATGAACAAAACTACTGATGTAGTAGATGTAGACTGGATGGTAGAAGATGATCAAAAGGATTATCAAATATCGGTTGATAAAGAAAAAGCCATGTTGAATGGTGTGGCAACTGCACAAATTGCTGCTACAGTGCAGGCTGCATTGTCCGGTATGATAGTGGGTAAATTAAATCAACCATCAGCTTACTCACAAGTACCTATTCAACTTCAATTAAAAGATGCAGAAAAAGGTAGCATCAATCAACTATTGAGTTTACAGGTAGTTGGTATGCAAGGCAATATGGTTCCATTACGAAATGTAGTAAATGTAAATACCAGTGTTAAAGACAAAAGTATTTATCGTAAGAACCAAAAAGAAGTAGTGTATGTGTTAGCTGATATGGCTGGCGAGTTAGAAAGTCCATTTTATGCCATGTCTGCCATGTCTGACAGTTTAAAAAATATTCAATTGCCAGTAGGATTTAAAGTGTTAAAAGAAGAATACAATACACAACCTGTTAACCAAGATGAGTATTCAATAAAGTGGGATGGTGAATGGCAAATTACGTTTGAAGTATTCAGAGACTTAGGAATTGCATTTGCAGCAGTAATCTTAATTATATACATGTTGATTGTAGCATGGTTCCAAAATTTTACAGTTCCATTGGTAATGCTGGCTGCAATACCACTTTCTTTAATTGGAATTTTAATTGGGCATTGGATGATGGGCGCATACTTTACTGCAACTTCTATGATTGGCTTTATTGCATTGGCCGGGGTGATGGTTCGGAATTCTATTTTATTAATCGACTTCATTAACATCCGATTAGAAGAAGGTATACCATTGAAGCAGTCTATCATTGAAGCAGGTGCTGTAAGAACAATGCCAATATTATTAACTGCCGGTGCAGTGGTATTAGGCGCAGTAATCATTTTATTTGATCCGGTATTTCAGGGATTGGCTATATCATTAATGGGTGGTACTGTTACCTCTACATTCTTAACCTTATTGGTAGTGCCCTTGTTGTACTTTAAAATGATGCGAGATAAAATTAAAAAGTAAAAATTCAAAAGTAAAAAGTCAAAATTAAAATTTCAAAAATTAAAATTTAAAATAATTATAGATGAAACTATTATTTGTAACGGCAATAAAAGAAGAGACTAAACAGGTGGCTGATATTTTTAAGAAAGCCAATATACATGTATACAGTGCCACCGATACCATTGGGTTTAAAGATGGTCAGCACCCCAACCTAATCGACAACTGGTTTAGCTCCGGTGATGAAAAATTTGATTCTATTTTTCTCTTCTCCTTTACAGGAGAGGAGAATGTGGAGATTGCATTAAAATTATTTAATGACTACAATCAGCAAGCGAACACTGGTTTTCCAATTAGAGCTTTTGTATTGCCAGTTGAAAAAGCAACCTTTTAAAAGTCAAAAGTCAAAAGTCAAAAGTCAAAAATCAAAATTCAAAAGTGGAGACGGCATGCTGGCGTCTTCATAAAAAATAAAAATCAATAAAAATATGAAAGAAAGAATTGTCCGTGCAGTTGCAGGAACATTTGTATTAACAAGTGTAGTCTTAACTTATTTATTAAGCATTCAATGGCTGTGGCTTGCAGTATTTGTAGGAGTAAACCTTTTACAGTCTTCAATTACCAAATTTTGTCCGCTAGAGTTTTTCTTAAAAAAAGCAGGCGTAGGAAACACAACTGACACCAAAAGCTGTTGTTAGTCATCTTTATAAACATGGGTATAATTTATTGTTTTTTATGTCAATTTATTTTGTAAATTCATAGAACAGATCATTATGGAAAAGCTAGTATTACTGTTAGACAATATTAAGTGCGATGGTTGTGTAAATAATATTCAAAAGGCTATGACCCACCATTCTAATATACATTCAGTTGAAGTAAATAAAGCGTCAGCTCAAGTGTTGATTGAAGGAACTGATTTAAGTAGAAACGAATTAATTGATGAGTTGGCTTCATTGGGCTATCCTGAAAAAGCATCTAAAAGTATATTCAGTAAATTGATGAGCGGCTTTAAAAAATAATTATTCATTATTATAAAATCGAAGTTATGAAAGTAAATATGGGTTCTACGGATAAAATAATCCGCGTTATTGTAGCAATTGTAATTTCTGTACTTTATTTTACAGGAAAAATAACAGGTACTTTGGGTATCGTTTTATTGGTTTTGGGCGGTGTGTTTTTGGTTACTAGCTTAATTAGCTTTTGCCCGCTTTATACCATTTTTGGATTAAATACTTGCAAAAAGGAGCCAATGTAACCTTCCTTAAACATTAGAATACAATCAGAAAAGGCGCATGTTTTAATATGCGCCTTTTGTCATTTTATTGTATTAACTATATTAGTTCTGCATTTACGGCTTTCCACAGTTGATATCCACCCGATAAGTTTTTTATATTAGTAAAGCCATTTTGTAACAAAATTCTTTGAGCCAAATAGCCTCTTAATCCTGCTTCACAATAGATGTACAATTTTTTATTAGTAGGTATTTCGGATAGGCGGTTTCTGATTTCATCAACAGGAATATTGATGGCTCCTACAATATTTCCTTTTTCAAATTCATCTATTCTTCTAACGTCTATTAATAAATCATCTTTATGGATACTTGATACTTCATTCCAATAAAAAACGTGTAATCTTTTTAATAAAATATTTTCTGCAACAAAGCCGGCCATATTTACCGGGTCTTTTGCAGAAGAAAATGGTGGGGCATACGCATGCTCAAATTCTACCAATTCGTCGATTGTACTGTTCCGTTTAATGATAGAAGATAAAATATCTATTCTTTTGTCTACGCCTTCATATCCGGCTATTTGTGCACTATACAGTTGGCCATTTTCCGGTGAGAAAGCTATTTGTATACTCATTTGTTTGGAGCCCGGATAATAATTTGCATGGTCTCCATTGTGCGTAGTAGATACTATGTGTTTTATATTGGCGTTGGTTAAATGCTTGGCTGCTGTACCTGCAGTTGCAACAGTCATGTCGAACACTTTTACTATTGCAGTATTTATTGCTCCATGATAAGGATGTGTATTACCTAAAACAATATTGTTGGCGCAAATGCGTCCCTGCTTATTTGCCGGTCCTGCTAAATAAGTAATTAAGGGTTGATGGGTAATAGGGTTTTCAAACTCAATAGCATCACCTACTGCATAAATATCCGGGTGTGAGGTTTGTAAAAACTCATTCACCCAAATGCCCTTGGTGTCTCCAATTTTCAAACCTGCTGAAATTGCTAATTTGGTATCGGGTTTAACACCTATCGATAATATTACTACATCTGCATCTAACTGCTCTCCGGTTTTTAGGTTCACTTTTAATGGATGATTGGTGCCGCTCTCAAATCCGGTTACCGCTGTATTGAGTTTTAATTGTACCCCTTTTGAACGAATATGTTGCTGAACAATGGCGGCAATAGGAAAATCTACCGGAGCTAAAATTTGATTACCCATTTCAATAATGGTAACTTCTAAACCCAAGTGGAATAAGTTCTCCGCCATTTCCAATCCAATAAATCCGGCACCTATTACCACTGCTTTTTTTACAGATTTTTGTGTTACATACGATTTAATATAATCGGTGTCGGTTACATTGCGTAAGGTAAAAATCCCTTCACTCGTAATGCCCGGAAGGGGAGGTTTTATCGGTTCTGCGCCAGGAGATAATACCAACTTGTCGAAACTTTCTTCATATGTTTCTCCGGTTTCTTGGTTGAAGGCTTTAATAGTTTTATTGGTAGCATTTACTTCGAGTACTTCGGTTTTGGTTCTTACATCAATATTAAATCGCTGATTAAAAGCTGCTGCTGTTTGAACAAACAATTTATTCCTGTCGTTAATTACGTTGCCAATATAATAGGGTAGACCGCAATTGGCATAAGAAATATATGCTCCTTTTTCAAAAATAATTATTTCTGCATGTTCGTCTATTCTCCTTAATCGAGCTGCAGTACTTGCGCCACCTGCAACTGCGCCTACGATGATGTATTTCATTTTCTATTTATTTTATTGTAAAAATTCATTTAAGCTAAGTGGATTAAATTTAATTACTAGTTTTTTTAGAAGCAATCATTTGTATAATATCTGCCTCACCCTGGTGGAATGCCCCTTCATCTAATGTGACTTTTTTATATTCAATACTTTCAATAATTAAGTCCTTGAAATCTTCTTGTAACATTTCTATGGTGTAAAGCATGGAATTGTCTTTCGGTCCGCCAGAACTATTATTTAATTGAGAGGGATTAAATGCTTCTATAATAATTTTCCCACCGGGTTTTACCCAGTCAATCATTTTTCGGTGAGCGACTGTTCTAATTTCTTGAGGAAAGTGCGCATAAATAAGAGCCAACATATCTGCATGATGGGGATCATATTCTATAGCCATCACATCACTCACTAAGTAGTGTATGGATGCATTATTTTGTTTAGCCAAAAGCGATGCTTTTTCTTTACCGGCCTCACTCATGTCAAAAGCAGATACATTCCACCCTTTTTTAGCCGCATATACTGCATTCCTGCCTTCTCCTTCACAGGGTAGGATTAAATTTCCGGGATTTAATTTGTCTAGTTCTTCTTTGAAAAAAGTATTAGGAGCTATTCCGTATACATATTCAGCTTGTTGATATCGTTGATCCCAAAATGCTTTCATTGCCAGGTTATCTTTTTTGATTGAAGCAAAATTACTGTTAACAATTTCGCTGTAATGTGATATATGTTACATACAAGAATGATTAGCCTTTTTACCTTTGAATTGGAAAACCAATAAACCATATACACATGAAATGAGCCAATTAAAATAAGCAATTACTGGTTGATATGTTTATTTGGCGAATACTATGTGACCATTAAAAAACATTAAATAGATACTATATGAAAACGATTGTAATTGGCGGTAATTTTGCAGGTTTTACTGCAGCGTTAGAGCTTAAAAGAAAAGGCAATAAAGATCAGGATGTAATGGTAATAGATAAAAGTGCTGACTTCCTTTTTATCCCATCTCTTATTTGGGTGCCTTTTAAAAGAAGAGAAGTAAAAGATATTACCATACCTAAAGCAGCAATTTTTAGAAAAAAAGGTGTGGAATTTTTAGAAGCCGAGGCATTAAAAGTTGATCCTGCTACTCAATTGGTGTATACCACAAAGGGCAATTTTAAATACGATCAACTGGTAGTTGCAACTGGCCCTAAAGTTAAGTATGATGTGGCTCCCGGTGTTGCCGAACATGCCCATTATATTGGCACCCCAGCTGGAGCAATGAAAACGAGAGCAGCCCTTGATGAATTAAAAAAAATCCCGGCGCGGTTGTTATTGGCGCCAGTCAAAGTGCAGGTTGTATTGGAGCTGGGTATGAATTTTTATTCAACTTTGAAAAATGGTGCAGAGAAAATGACATCAGAAATAAAGTGGATATTCATTGGATTACTCCCGAAACATTTTTGGGTCACTTCGGAATTGATGGAATGAAAGGTGCTGAAACGCTGTTTAAAACATTCTTTAAAATGTTTAATATACATTTTCATACAGAAGTGGGTATTGAAAAAATGGATGATGATAAAGTGTACTTAACGGATGGAACTGCATTGTCTTATAAATTTAGCATGATCATGCCTCCTTTTGTTGGAGTAGACTTTGTTACCAATAGTTCAGAGTTACATGCAACACCTTCTGGTTACATGCCCGTTGGTGAAGATTATCGGCATACAGAATATCCCAATATTTGGTCTGCTGGATTAGCAGTTAATTTCAGCTTACCCTGGAAGCCGGGAAGTGTGCCATTTTTTGCACCAAAAACTGGCTATCCGAGTGATGTGACTGGTAAAATAGTGGCCGAAAATATTATTCGCGCAACAGAAACACATAAGCCATTGATTAAAAAGCATTGGGGTAAAATTCCTGCTGTTTGTATTATGGACGCTGGTAAAAAAGAAGTCATCATTTTTGCAAATCATTTGTTTAAGCCAAGAACTTTTGCAGTAATGATTCCTAATATATTCTATGATTTTAGTAAAGTATTGTTCGAAAAGTATTTCTTATGGAAAACCAAACATGGGTATTCTATGCTACCCTAGGTAAATGATGTGGTTTATTGTTTTTGGAATTGGAATAACAACGGATACAAATATGTAACCTTTGTTACATTATGTACATTTTTTAATGATTAAATTTGTGGTTCATATTTGACACTCAAAAATCAATCAATAAATGCAGATTAAACAAACACTATTATACAATTGGAACTTTTTTAGGGCATTAAGGCTTATTTTAGGGGTGATTATTACTGCTCAGGGTATTGCTTCGAAAGATTGGATGTTTAGTATTGCCGGGATATATTTTACCTTAATGCCACTTTTAAATATAGGCTGTTGTGGTACAGGCACTTGTTATACAAAGCCTATTCAAAACAATAATGAACATAAAGAGATAGCATATGAAGAAGTGGGCAAATAACAATAAATTATATATTATAGGGGCAGTTGTAGGGGCTATAGGAGGGTTTCTGTATTGGAATTTCGTAGGATGTGCATCGGGTACTTGCGCAATTACTTCTAGTCCAATTAATAGTTCATTATATGGCGCTATGATGGGTGCACTTGTGTTAAGTCTCTTTCAAAAGGAAATAAAAACATCTAAAGAAAATAATATTTCATAACATGACATTTAACGAAATCATTCAATCAGACAAGCCTGTTTTAGTTGATTTTTTTGCTGAATGGTGCGGCCCTTGTAAAATGATGGCGCCAATTCTGAAAGATGTAAAATCTGAGTTAGGAGCATCTGCAAGTATTATTAAAATTGATGTTGATAAAAATCCTCAGGCTGCAGCAGCTTATCAAATACAGGGGGTGCCTACATTAGTAGTATTTAAAAATGGGAAACCGCTATGGAGACAAAGTGGAGTTGTGCCTAAACATACATTGGTGAATATTATTAAACAATTTGTTTAATCTTTGCAACATAATTAATTTAAATACTAGTATATGCAATTTAAAGTTGTTTCAATCTTGTCTACTGTCATTTTTATAATTACAGCATGCAACAATCAACAGTCTCCCAAAACCGTAAACGAACAATCCACGGTCTCTTCGATGGATAGTGTTGCTGAAGCTACAATATCTGAGCAGTTTAAAAATGTTGTTTTTGATGCAAAAAAAGATCTTGTTTGCGGTATGCCTACTAATGCCGGTGTGAGTGATACAGCACATTACAAAAACAAAGTATATGGTTTTTGTTCTAAAGAATGTAAGGGTGAATTTATAAAAAATCCTCCTGCCTATTTAACTGTTAAATAAGCTTTATATACTCTGCAATCTTCATTGTCAATTGTCAACTATCAATTATCCATTACACACAAAGTTGTTTATCGGTAAACTGGTTTTGCGGATTTCGTTAAATCCTCCGGCAATTTCGGAGAAATTATGAATCCCTCTTGCTTGTAGAATAGAAGCGGCCGACATACTTCTGTAGCCACCTGCGCAATGTAGGTAAAAATGTTGATTGGGATCAATCTCTTTAATCCATTCATAGATGTATTCTAATGGTTTATTATAAGCACCCTCTAAATGTTCAGTTATAAATTCACCGGGTTTTCTAACATCTATTACTACATCATTTTGCAGGTTAACTTTTTTGGAAAATTCTTTAGATTCAATTCTATTTATAGATGTTGATAGTTTTCCTGCATCTTGCCAGGCTTTGAGTCCTCCTTTCAAATAACCAATCACATGGTCAAAACCCACCCGACTTAATCGTATAATTGCATCTTCTTCCTCTCCAATATCGGTTATTAATAAAATCGGTTGATTAACATCAACTACCAATGCACCTACCCAAGGAGCAAAATCACCTTTAAGACCAATATTAATAGATTGTGGGATATGTTCTTTGTAAAAGTCTGTATTTGCTCTTGTGTCTAGTATTATGGCTTCACTTCTTTTAATAATCAATTCAAATTCATCAGAAGAAAATGGAGTTAATGATTTATTTAATACATCATTAATATTTTCATAGCCATTCTTATTCATAAACACATTCATTCCAAAATATCCGGGTGGCGGAAGTAAACCATCGGTAACAGCTTTTATAAAAGCATCTCTATTGGGTTGATTTAATGCGTAGTTAACTTTTTTTTGATGCCCCAATGTATCAACTGTTTCTTTCATCATATTCTTTCCACATGCGCTTCCTGCTCCGTGTGCAGGGTAAACAATAATATCATCTGGCAAGGGCATAATCTTATTCATAAGTCCATCATACAATAAACCTGCAAGTTCTTCTTTTGTCATGTTTGTTGCAGCTTGTGCTAAGTCTGGTCTGCCTACATCTCCTAAAAAAAAAGTGTCTCCGGTAAAAATGCATTGTTCTTTTCCATGTTCATCTAACAATAAAAAAGTACTGCTTTCCATGGTATGCCCTGGCGTATGCAAAACTTTTATTGCAATCTTTCCTACAATAAATATTTCTTCATTTTTTGCAGTGATGCAATCAAAGGATGCTTCTGCTGTTGGTCCGTAAACAATTATGGCACCAGTGGCTTTACTTAAATCTATATGACCACTCACAAAGTCGGCATGAAAATGTGTTTCAAAAATATATTTCAATTGAACTCCATCTTTTTGTATACGTGTTAAATAGGGTTTTATCTCCCTAAGCGGATCAATAATTGCAGCTTCTCCATTGCTGGTAATATAATAAGCCCCCTGGGCTAAACAGCTGGTATATATTTGCTCAATATGCATGGGAAACAGTTTGATTTTAAGACAAATTTCCGAATACTTTTATGCCTAATTTATGATATATATCATATGTGATTTAAAGAATTTTATCTTCAATTGTGGGCTATGGATTTTGATTTGAGCAGCTTCTATTTCAGTGTTAGATGTATTAATTGTATAGAAATTTCGATATTATTGTCTATATTTTACAATTATACTTTGGTATTAATTTTAATATGAGGATAATTATGGAATTTCAATAGGTAGAATATATATTCGCAGTATGGTTGAATCTAATACAGTTCGGGATGGACAACCGTTGTATATTGAGGTGCGAGTAAAAATAAGTTTCAAAACTAACTTTATATTTCATTACCTTAATGAAAATTTGGAAGAAAAAAGTGTTGAACTTTTTGGCGATAGCTATACAAGGGAAATCTTTTTTAAGCAGCAAAAGTTTAATTTCTTTTGTATGTTATTTGTTATGAATAATAATGAATCCGGAAAAGGAGCTTATGCTGAAATAACTTTATTTAAAAATGGCAAAAAAATAAAACAAAAAACATATCACATTTCAAATTCATTACCCTATGACGGCTGGTTTATTTTCGAAAAAAAAATCAAACAACGATAGCGATTCAGAAATGGAAGCTACAAGTGTAAATGCAGTAAGAACTGCTCCAATTATTATCCCTGAAGATACCTTAATAGAAGGGTGTTTTTCATCTAAAAATTCTATTAGAATTGAGGGTCATTTAAATGGTATACTTTACAGTAAACAAGTAGTAACCATTGATGATAGAGCACTTATCAATGGAAATATAGTTGCTGCTGAAGTAATCGTTAGTGGTAAAATAAAAGGTAATATTTACTGTTTAGGAAGAGTATTAATTAAAAATGGCGGAGAAGTAGATGGAAATGTCTTTTCACCAAGGTTCCAAAATGATGAGGGTTCTAACCTAACATCTAATATAAGCATCATTAACAATTCAGTAAGTCAAGAGTTGATTGTTTATAATGAAGATATTACTATTGGTGCTAATCTTTCTGAAACAGATGCATATAAAACAATTATTAATATATTCGAAACTGGTAAAGTTAAGAATAGTAGAGTAGCTCAAAAGTCTGCCGAAAACGATTAACATTTTATTTATTGAATAAAATAAAGGCTCCTTTTTTGGGGCCTTTGTTGTATTTATGTACTAATGGTTGTACCCATTTGAATTTTTACTTCTGCTCATTAATGATCGAATTATTTTTCATATGTATTTAGTATAGTAATTTATAACTTAACGCTGACCTAGAATTTACTTTTAACTTTTTATAAATAATTTTGATATTTTGGTTTATAGCAAATGTTGACACTCCCATAACCTGAGCTATTTCCTTATAAGATAAACCTTGAACTAATAATCCGGATATTTTTTTTTCTTTTTCGGTGAGTGGTTTTGTTTCTATACTATTAGCAATTTGATAGCTTACTGTTTCGTTGATCTTGGTTGAGACTTTTAAAGTTTTTTTATTATTCGTTTCAAAATATTTTTTTAGAACCTGATCTTTAGTCTCCTCACAAATAAAGATTTTGTTTTTTTCGGAATTTTTAATTGCTTTTATCACATCTATTGAAGTACAATCAAAGCAAATAAAGGAATAAATGTTTGAACGTAATAAATCAATAATTTCATCAGCATTTTTTTTAAACCCTATGCCGATAAATTTGATATTTTGTTGGTCAAAATATTTCTTCGTGAAAATTTTATTATCTGCTGGTTCAATGTCAATCAGTACGATAGAATTATCTGCAGATAGGTTGTTCAATTCTTTTTCTAATGAAATGGGTGAGTTATGAGTGTTGAAAGAATAAATATTTTCCAAATCCTTAGATATCTCTGTAAACCAAGCTAGTAATATTTTTTCACGGATATATACGTTGATCATATAGGTTGGTTATCCCGAATTGTTATTATTGTAATCTACGCTAGTTATATTCCATTTTTAATGGTTAATCATTAAAATTTAATTAAGATTTTATCTTTAATCAAATCTCATTTTTTCATATTAAACTTTATAGTATGCTTTTGAAAATATTCATCCTCAATTTACTTGAGGTCTTTGGTTATGATTAAAAATATTTTATTCATAGATAAATGTTTTTAATCATAATTGTTCTCTATGAATTTTGAGCAAATAAATTATTGCTTTATTGCACTAAGTTAAGTATTGGTGTAAAGTGTAGAATAGTGTTTCAGAAAATGTAGTATTAAAAATGGTTTAAAAAAATACCTCAATTTAATTTCGTTTTAATTTATTTGAAAAAGCACTACTAATTATAGTAGTATTATTACCAATTTAAGTATTGAAATAAATACATACTAATATTAGTTTCGTTTAATCATTATCGATAATAAATATCCGTTATCAATAATTTAAATTGTTTGATGATTTTGTTAAATATTGCTTTTTCATTAAACGATTATAGGTCGAAATAAAATCCGTTTTGTTGAGCATTGTATGTGACTCACATCAGCGTAGCTATTTTTAAATTTTAATGATTCTGTTATGCGGTGACAATTATAAAACAGAATTGTTGTTTATCAAGTTTGTTTAATAATATACACATATCAATTAAATAAAGGAGTTTTTAATGACAAGTATCCCTTTCAAATCATATTTAAGAAGGTACAATTTATTGTTTAAGCATTGCGAGCTATATATTTCGAAATTATACAACCGCTAAATCAATAGGCAATTTTTAATATGCTGGTCTAACTATTTATGAATCATCATAATATACTATTGTTTAATGTATTTCTCTAACTGCTCTTCATTAAAACTTATCAGTATTGGATAAAATATTTGGTTATCAATTTTCTACATTGAGCTTTCAACATACTGTTGATAAGATTGTTGAATTAGGCGCCCTAAGGGTATCTGCTTACATATGTGTATCTAATGTACATATGTTAGTTACTGCGATAAAATCCGACAAATTTTCTCATGTTTTGCATAATGCTGATTTAGCCATTTTAGATGGAATGCCCTTGTGTTGGTCTTATAAAATATTTCACCGCTACCAACCAGATAGAATTGCTGGTAGACATTTAATGCATAGTCTTATTAAAGAATCTGTTAATAGGAATCTATCTGTTTATATTTATGGAAGTGAAGAATATAAACTTACAAAAGCAGCAATATATTTATTAAATAATTATCCTGGTATTAATATCGCAGGGATGTATGCGCCACCATTTAGATTATTAACTGAAAGTGAAGATAATGAAGTTGTCAATAAAATTAATGCATCAGGTGCTAATTTAGTTTTCGTTGCACTGGGTTGTCCTAAACAAGAAATATGGATGAGTAAAATGAAAGGAAAAATAAATGCAACCATGCTTGGAATTGGTATTGGATTAGAAACATTAACCCATCAACAGTTGCCAACACCCAAATGGATTGAAAATATAGGATGTGAATGGTTGTTTAGGTTAATTAAAGAGCCCAAAAAATTGTTCAAAAGATATTTAATAACCAATAGTTTGTTTATAAAAATGTTATTAGCAGAATTATTTACTGATAAATTTAATAAAGTTGAAAATTATTAAATTCGCCATTATTGCAGTTACTATCTGTTGTGTTTTTTATTTTTCTTGGCTGAACAATCCGAATTTCAGTAAAAATGCTTTAGTGCCATTCTGGTTAAACAATTGGTCTAATTTACATGGTCAACTTAGAACAGGGTTGCCTTTTATCCCTTTAGGATTTATTTTTAACACTTATCGTAAAAAATGGAAATTTAGTATCTCAGGAATATTGTTATGCTTTGCCGTTGCTGTAATTGCTGAATTTGGTCAGTTTTTCATTCCAACTAGGTTCCCTGATACAATGGACATTTTTTATGCTATGTTAGGGTCTTTTATTGGTTCGATTTTTCATCATTCAATTTCTAAATTTGAAACTAAAATATAAGTTTTATTTTGTTGTTTTATTGTTATTAGCCGATTTTTCAACAATCAATACTGTATTTTATGTAGGGGTTAGTTTGTTGCAAACTATTAATGCATATAATTTAAAAGAAAATTATTTTTCTATTTTATATGTATATAACTTATTTTGGCTTGGGCCATCCATATTATTTAGGTTATATACAATTAATAAATCATTCTCAATTGATTATATTCATCGTTCAACATGGAAAACAATATTTTTTCATCAACTTTTGTTAATACTATTTTTATTTATAGATAATAATACTTCTTACACCAGGATGTTTGTAATTATCGAATTTTCTTTAATAATTATTTTCTTGTTATTTGTCAGGTTTCTGTTTACTGTATTATATTATAAGCTTGGTAAAAAAATTTATATTACCAAAAAATCTATGATTATTGGAAACAATAATATAGGAATTAAACTTGCACATTATTTTGAATCAAAGCCGCTTGAGTATCGTTTCTTCGGGTTTCTCGACTCAAAAAAAGCTCAATTAAATATTCAAGACATTAATGATTATTTTATTAATGCTTATTCGAAAAATATTGAAAATGTATTTTTAATTATCGATGATAAATTCAATTTAGACCCAATTGATTTATTTAATATTTCTGAAAAATTTGGCATCAAATTAAAACTTGTTCATGATCTCGAAGAAAATCATTTTACTAGTTTTACCAGTAAAATTGAAGAAGGATTTGAATTTTATTCATACCGAGTTGAAAAACTTGAACAATTGTCGGAAAGATTCAAAAAAAGATCTTTCGATATTTTATTTAGTTTACTTGTTATTGTTTTTATATTAAGTTGGTTATATCCAATTCTTTATATTCTAATAAAATTAGATAGTAATGGGCCTGTGATTTTTAAACAAATAAGAAACGGAAGAAGTAATAAACCGTTTTATTGTTTCAAGTTTAGAAGTATGTATGTAAATAATCCAGATCCTTCTATACAAGCTAGTAGAAACGATTTTAGATTTACAAAAATTGGAGCATTTATGCGTAAAACAAACCTTGATGAAATACCTCAATTTTTCAATGTTTTGTTTGGCGATATGAGTGTAGTTGGTCCTAGGCCTCATATGACAATTCATAATGATCAATATCAAAAAATTATCGAAAAATACTTGGTTAGAAACTTCGTTAAACCAGGAATTACAGGATGGGCTCAGGTTAATGGATTTAGAGGTGAAACGAAAAATCATACATTGATGGAAAAAAGAGTTTTAAAGGACATCGAATACTTAGAGAACTGGAGTTTAATGTTTGATATCAGAATTATTTTCTTAACAATTTATACTATTATAAAAGGGGACTCTAATGCATATTAAATAATATTTTAAAATAAACTTTATGCTACAAATAAATGAATTTGTTATTGGTTTTATTGTTGGAATTCTAGCTGCTCTTTTTCTTTTTGGTAGTAGAATGTATGTGCATTATAAAGAAAAAAAATTACTGGATGATAGAATTAAGCGATTAGAAAAAGCCAACTCAATTAATGTTCAAAGCGCAGAATTGTCAACTAATTATCAACAATTAGCTGGTTAAAGTTTGATATTGTTTGATTTATTCTAAGTAATAATTATTACTTAATCTTACAGATTAATTTCTATAAAATCTTTATTTCTCATATCCCCTTTATATATTCATCAACAATAAAAAATGAACAAAATAAATTTATATTTTCTACCTTTTCTTTTTCTATTTATTTTAAATTCTTGTGTTTCAAATAAAAGATTAACTTATTTCAATGGGTTAAAAGATTCAAGTTTTATATTAGCTGTTACTAATTTTGAACCTACTATTCAAAAAGGAGATATTTTGTACATTGGAGTTACTTGTTCTAATCCTCAAGAAGCAGCTGTATTTAATAGTGTAAATAGTGTCTTATCGCCAAGCGGAATTACTGCTATGCAGGTAACAACTACTCCTGGGCAACTTATATCATCCGATGGCAAAATTACATTACCGCAAATTGGTGAAATATTTGCTATTGGAAAAACAACAAAACAATTGGCAAATGAAATTCAGTTGGCTGTAACTCCTTATTTAAAAGACCCCTTGGTTACTATTAAATTTTTAAATTTCAAAATTACAGTATTAGGTGAAGTTGCAAAGCCAGGTGTTATAAATGTTTCCAACGAGCGAATAACTATATTAGAAGCTTTAGGTCAATCCGGCGATCTTACTCCTTATGCTAATAGAGAAAATTTGCTAATTATACGCGATAGTGCTGGTTTTCAACAATCTCATCGATTTAGTCTTTTAGATCATTCTTTATTTTCAAAGTCCTTTTATTTTTTAAAGCCAAATGATGTTATTTATATAGAAGCGAATAATATTAAAGGGATAAACACTGGTATTATTCCAACCGTATTGCCATTAGCTTTAAGTATTCTATCCTTATTTTTTCTTATTACCAACCAAATAAAATAATTAGTGTGGAAATTGATGATTTTGAAATTATAGAAAATTCCAATTTAATTGCGAATCTTCGTCAAAAATATTTACCTTATTGGCCTTTGTTTATTGTTACTACATTGTTTGCAATGTTATGCGGTTATTTTTATTTGAAATATACAATACCTATTTATCAAACTAGTGCAGTTATTCTTGTTAAAGACGATAAAAAAGGTGTTGACGCGAGTAAAGTATTAGATGCACTAGATGTTTTTGGTGAAAAAAAAATATTAGAAAATGAAATAGAAATTTTAAAATCATGGCCAATTATGCAAACTGTTGTATTTAAACTAGGTTTGTATAGTCATGTTTATTCTAGAGAAAAAATTAGAAATGTAGAATTATATGGGAAAAGTTTACCAGTTTTCTTTAAAGCACTAAAACCAGATAGCTTAATTCCAACTAAAAATTTCAAATACTTGGAATTCACTATTAATGACGATGGAGAATCCATACAAATTGGTAATAAATCATATTTTAATAATGATTTAATTTCTATTGGAGGTAATTATTTTTCAATAAAAATATTATTTACAGATAAAAAAATAACGGATAATAAAATTTATCTATTCAATTATAATAATTTATTAAATACTGCTAAATCTATTTCTAGTAAACTTGTAGTTGAGCCATCTTCTAAAATGTCTACAATTATTAATATTAGTTACAAAGACAATATTCCTCAAAAATCTGAAGATATATTAAACAATTTAATACTTGAATACCAGCTTGCTGCATTAGAGGATAAAAATAAATCTGCTTCCAAAACACTTGATTTTATTGATAATCGTTTAAAAGTTGTTTTGACCGATTTAGACAATGTAGAAAATAATATTAAAACATTTCGAGATAAAGAAGGGGTAATTAATTTAGGAACTCAATCTGAAATATTTCTTAAAACAGTACAAGACAATGACGAAAAATTAAGTGTTATTAATTTTCAATTATCTGTTTTAAAAGATATTGAAAATTATATTTCAAGAAAAGGTAGCAATACTGGCACTGTCCCTTCTTTAATTGGTGTTTCGGACCCAATTTTAGTACAATTATTAAATAAATTGTATGATCTTGAAATTAGCCTTATTCAACAACAAAAAATTAGTGCTGAAAAGAGTAATGCAATTATTGTTTTGAAACAAGATATTTCCAAAATCAAATCTGATTTATTAGAGAATATAACAAATATCCGCACAGCGCTCATTACTAACAAAAATTCCTTAAGTCAAAACATTAACAAAGCGAATAGTATTTTAAATGGTGTTCCTGAGAAAGAAAAACAATTACTTCAAATAAGTAGAGAACAAACAATTAAAAACAATATTTATTCTTTCTTATTGCAAAAAAGAGAAGAAACAGCTATTCTTTATATGTCTAATGTTTCAAATGCTAGATTAGTTGCATCAGCAACAACATCGAACTCTCCTTTAAGTCCTAATAGGAATATGGTATATATTATAGTGTTAGTTGCAGGATTTGGAATTGCATTTATATATATATTCATCCTTGACGAATTAAATAATAAAATTTTATTTAGAAAAGAAATTGAACAAAAAATAGGTTTGCCAATTATTGGGGAACTTATGCAAGGTGAAAGTGCAAATACTGATTTTGTAATTACGAACGGCAATAGGTCTATGCTTGCAGAACAAATTCGATCTATAAGAACGAATATGGAATTTTTCGGATTGAAAAATGATAAAAAAGTTGTTTTAATCAATTCTTCTATTTCTGGTGAAGGAAAAACATTTGCAGCAATAAATTTAGCTGCAAGTTTTACTTTGGTAGGCAAGCGAGTAGCTATTTTAGAACTTGATTTACGAAAACCCAAAATCGCCAAAAATTTATTACATACAAAAAATGTTTTAGGTATTACTCATTATTTATCTGGGCATGCTACAATAAAGGATATCATTCATCCTGTTGAAAATTCACCAGGTTTTTATGTAATACCTACTGGTGTTATTCCTCCTAATCCTTCTGAATTAATTACTTCTTTAGAGTTCAAATCATTAATCAATCAATTAAAATTAGAATTTGATTATTTAATATTAGATAGTCCCCCGATTAGTCTAGTTACCGATGCCCATTTATTAGCGAGTATGTCAGATATGGTAGTATATGTTGTAAGACATAATTATACACCTAAAATATATATGGGACTTATTGCTCAATTATATCATCAAAAAAGATATCCTAATATGTCTGTATTGTTTAATGGTGTAAAGCCCAGAGGTTTTGGATATGGATATGGATATGGTTACGGTTATGGCTATGGTTATGGTGAAATTTATGGTAAAGGTTATGGCTATTATGATAATTCAAAAATTAAAAAATTTCAATGGGTTACGAACTTGTTCTCAAAGAAAAAATCATAATTATTTCTTTTAATCTTATTAGATTATGCTAAATATCATTAATATTATTTTATCTGGTGGGATTGGAAGTCGGTTATGGCCTCTCTCCCGAAAATCAAAACCTAAACAATTTCTCCCCATTTTTAATGGTGAATCTTTGTTTGAAATGACTATTAACAGAAACCAAATGCTAACCAATCATTTTGTTGCTGTTGGAAATAAAAATCATATTGATTTGTCGAGAAAAATATTTGACAAAATTAAAAAAATGAAATTTACTCAGATTTCTGAAGCAGCCCCAAGAAATACTGCTGCAGCTATTGCATTTCCTTGTTTTGATTTACACCCTAAAACTATCGTTTTAGTTACACCATCAGACCATATCATAAACGATAATAACGCTTATTTTAATGATATAAAAAAAGGCATTTCTTTAGCAAAAGATGGTAATATAGTTTGTTTTGGAGTAAAACCTACTCATGCTAAAACTAATTATAGTTATGTAGAATTTGAAGGTTTTGATGTTAAATCATTTAAAGTAAAAGCTGATGAAAATACTGCTATAGAATATATTGCTAACGGAAAGTATTTGTGGAATGCAGGCATTTTTTGTTTTCAAGCAGGTTTGTATTTAAAGGAATTAGAGAAGTTTGAACCTGAAATATATGCTAGTGCGCAACTAGCTTGGAAAAATTCAAAAGATGGTTTTTTACCTTTAGCAGAAAGTTTAGATATTCCTTCCAAAAGTATAGATTATGCAGTAATCGAAAAAACGGATAAAATTAAAGTAGTGCCTACAAAATTTATTTGGTCAGATTTAGGCTCATTCGATTCTATTTGGGATTTTCAAGAATCCCAGACTTCAATAGATAAAATTCCGGTTAAAAATTTATTATTAAGCACTAATAATAAACATATTGAAATTTTAGGAGTACAAGATTTAATTGTTGTTGATACCGATGATGTTATTCTTGTTTTACCACGTTATCAAAGTCAAGAAGTAAAAAAAATATATGACAAATTGGAAAAAGAAAATTCAACTTTACTCGAATAATTGACTTTGACGTTACAATCTAATAACAATGTAAGTAAAGTCGTATTTCGGTATTTATAATTTTTGTATATATTAAT
The DNA here is from genome assembly GCA_947452295.1 of Sphingobacteriia bacterium. GTDB lineage: Bacteria > Bacteroidota > Bacteroidia > Chitinophagales > Chitinophagaceae > Sediminibacterium. Next base: position 4,487 of record CANGCK010000032.1, on the reverse strand, counting down.
CATGGTTAAAAAAATTAAAATTAAATAGTTGCAAGCAGCTAAACGGGTAGCAAAAAATACAGTCATATTATATATTCGCATGGCTATAACTGTATTTATTTCACTATATTCTACTAGACTAGTTTTATCAACATTAGGTGTAGCAGATTTTGGTATCTATAATTTAGTAGGTGGTGTTATTGCTATGTTAGGTTTTTTGAATAGTTCAATGGCAGCTGCAACTCAACGTTTTATTTCTTTTGCTCAAGGAGCAGGTGATATAGAAAAAGTGAAGCGAATTTTCAATATGAGTTCATTGCTTCATTGGTTTATAGCTATTTTAGTTTTATTATTGTTTGAAAGTGTAGGCTATTATTTATTTCATTTTGTATTAAATATTTCACCTGATAGAATATCGGCTGCTAAATTAATTTATAAATTTATGATAGTTAGTACGATTTTCACAGTTATTTCTGTTCCATATGAAGCAGTAATTACTAGCCATGAGAATATGTTAGTATATGCAGTTTTAGGAATTGTTGAAGCTGTTTTGAAACTGGCTATCGCTGTTTTTATATCTTATAGTTCAATTGATCATTTGTTGCTCTATGGGTTATTAATGGCTATCATTTCAATTTTATTATTAATTGTTCGTAGAATATATTGTCATCGAAACTATGCCGAATGTGTTTTGAATTTTAAAATTTATTTTGATAAGCCAATTCTTAAAAATATCAGTGGATTCGCTCTTTGGTCTTTACTTGGTAGTTCTACTAATTTGATTATTAATTATGGACAAGGTATATTAATTAATGTTTTTTTTGGTACAGTAGTTAATTCTGCACAAGGGATTTCAGCTCAAATTAGTGGTCAATTAAATGTTTTAGCTACTACTCTTATCAAAGCATTAAAACCAATAATAGATAAAAATGAAGGTGCTGGGAATAGAAGTTCTATGCTTAAAGCAGCATTAGTTGGTAGTAAAGTTTCTTTTTTTTTATTAATCATCATTTATATACCTTTTATAATTGAGCTGCCATATATTTTTAAATTATGGTTAAAAAATGTTCCAGATTATTCTATCATATTTTGTTCACTTTTATTGATTCGAAATTTGATCGAACAATTGTTTATACCTTTAGTTGCAGCTATAAATGCGGAGGGAAATATTAAAGGTTATCAAAAAAGCAGTTCTTTTTTGTTGCTATTTCCTTTATTAGTTTCGTATGTTTTGTTTCGTTTAAATTATCCACCTTATGCTTTATATATTGTATTTGTTGTTTATTCTTTAATTGCGTCTTGTATTATATTGTATTATGCTAATATAAATTGTAATCTATCAATAAAAATATTCTTAATTGATGTCGTTTTAAAATGTTTAATTGTGTTTTCAGTTGTATTTATTATAGCCTATATACCACATCTGCTTTTAAATGATGGCTTGATTAGATTATTACTTGTTGGATTATTTACTATCGTTCCCTTTTTTATAATCATTTTTATTTTTGGTTTTTCAAATGATGAAATAGCAAAAATTAAAATTATTTTTAAACGTAAATTGTAATTAATGTTTTCAGTTGTTATACCTCTTTACAATAAAGCGCATATCATTGATAGAACAATAACATCTGTTTTAGCACAATCATTTAAGGTATTTGAAGTAATAATAGTAAATGATGGTTCCACAGATAATAGTATAGAGGTTATTAATCAATATTTATCAGATGCTAGAATTAAAGTAATTCATCAAGATAATCAAGGTGTTAGTTCTGCTCGTAATAAAGGTGTATTAGAAGCTAAATTTAATTACATTGCTTTTTTAGATGCAGATGATGAATGGTTACCTGATTTTTTAGCTAAAAATATTGAAGCTATTAGATTGTTTCCTAATGCTGGTATGTTCGGTTGTACTAGTTGGCATAAAAATATTATAACTGGACATTCTAATAATTCAACTTTAAATAGGTACGCAAATAAAATCCAAAGAATTAACTATTTTGAAAACCCTCATGTGATGCCACATACTAGTGCAATGGTCGTTTCAAAAAAAATATTTAATCAAGTATTTGTTAATGGCGAAGGGTTCCCTTTAGGAATGAAATGTTGTGAAGATTACGCTTGTTTTAATCGTATGGCATTCTTTACTTCAATTGTTTACATTGGTTTTCCTTTAGCTATAAGGAACAACGGTGTTGCTGGTCAAATTACAGGATTAAGTTCAGATGATCGATTTAGTTTATTAACTCATGTTATTAAATATTATAACTTAACATACTTTTCTTGGATCAACCAAAAAATAAGAAATAAAGCATATGTTATTTTTTTAAAGTACGATTTACGACATAGAATAATGGTTGCTCTTCGAAGTAATGATAATAGAACAATTCATTTTATTTTAACTGAATTACATTCTAATGTACTATCTAATTTTTCAAAGTTTGAAATCTTTCTATATAATACTAAAAAGCTGAATTTTATAGCAAAATGTTATATATATTATACTAAAATAATATGGCGTAGATATGGTTATCCTAGAGTAGGGGGTGAATAAATATTTTATTAATTTAATAATAAAAATAATAAATAATTAATGACTAATATCATCAATCAAAGGGTTCAATGGATTGACTTTCTTAAAGGGTTCTTATTAACCTGTATTTGCTTATCTCATTTTGGAAACTTACCATACTTCTTGAAATACATTATTTATCCAACTGGTTCTATTTATGTTCCTACTTTTTTTATGTTATCTGGTATTCTTTATAATGATGTTAAATATCCTCTATACAAAGATTTTCTTTTAAGCAAAATATATTCACTATTCATCCCATATATTTTCTTTTTTTTTCTTTTTATTTTATTTGATTGGAATATGTATATTCATACTTATAAAGCATTTTTTCAATATAGTAAAGCTTTGTATTTCGCGGATGGTCCTCCCAAAGCATCTCCGATTTGGTTTATAATTAAATTATTTCTTATTAATCAACTTTATTATTTTATCGTTCATTTTTTTATAAAACCTATTTGTATATTTATTGTAATATTTCTTTGTTCATTAATTGGGTATTTTCTTTATTATTTAAATATTCATTTGCCACTAGGGTTTGAGGTGATATTTTCCGCTACTTTATTTTTTGGTTTGGGTAACTTAGGAAAAAATATTTTATTTAAAATATTATCTTATTTCAATAAAATTCCAATAACTTTTATTTTTATAACATTTGCTCTATTTATTTTCGTTTCTTATGTCTCCAATCAATACAATCAATTTTCAGTTTTAAGTTTAAACAAGATTCAAAATTACTTTTTATTTTACTTTTCATCTATTATAGGATGTCTTGCACTTTTCATTCTCTCTTATATTATTGGTGAGCAGTTTATTAATAAATATGTATTTAAAAAAATATCGTTCTTTTTTATTTTTTTATCTCGCAATGCTTTACCAATTTTAGGTACTCATGTTTACATTATTATTATAATTGATCAAATTTTGAATAAAGTAAATATTTTTGATTCAATAACTGCCTTTTTAGTTAAAATAATATGTTTAATTATCATTACATATTTCTTTATTATTCCTTTTTTATATGATAAATTTTATTTTATATTTAGAAAAGAAAATTTGAATTATAATCCCAAATAAATGTCTATAAGTTACTCAGTTCTTATAAATACTACAGACAGTTTCGAAGATTGTTGGGAACCATTTTTTACTTTATTCAAAAAATATTGGCCCGATTGTACCGGGAGTATATACTTAAATACTGAAACAAAAATATACTCACACAATGGGTTAAATATTATTAGTATTCAAAATAATATTCAAAATCCAGAACAAAGAATTACATGGAGTGAATGTTTGATAAGAGCTTTAAAATGTATAGATACTGATATTATTTTGTACATGCAAGAAGATTATTTTTTAAAAGATACAGTTAAAAATAATTTGATAATAAAGTATTTACAAATCATTCATAGGAATACAGAAATAGATTGTATTCATTTAACTGATCAAGCTTTATTGCTTGATAAAAAATCTGATAAATACGAAGGACTATATTCAGTAATATCTAATCAACGGTATCTAATTAATTGTCAAACTGCAATTTGGAGAAAATCAGCTATGCTTAGATTTTTAAGATCATATGAAAATGCTTGGCAATTTGAAGAATTTGGCTCTATACGTGCTTCCAATTCAATAACTAATATTTATGGTGTAGACAAAAACTGGGTCAAACTAAATGAATTTGAAATTATTCCATATATTTTTACTGGCATAGTACAAGGTAGATGGTATGAGCCAGTTGTAGATTTATTCAATAACAATAATATCCATATCAATTATAAGTTGAGGGGCTTTGTTAAAGATGCACCTAAACGAACTTTAAAACAAAAGTTGTTTTTTCGTTTTTTTAGAATACCTATATTAGCAAGACATACTATAGAGTTGTTTAAATTAAAGATGAACAAGTATAAATTACTGCTTCTCTTAATTTTAATTCATT